>NZ_JAMOYY010000025.1:0-47138 GCF_023669475.1 Blautia sp. MB18-30
GCTGACTGAACTGAAAAAGCAAGAGGAGTTTGCCTTTCTGAAAGCAGCAGATTCCATTGCATTACAGCAGTCTTTGCGGGATCTCGACCGGGGATTTGTGAATTTCTTTCAGAAACGGGCTTCCTATTGAAGGGGGCGATTTCCTGTAAATTCAAATCGTTTTCCACATGTAAGATCATTCCGGGGAAGACGGTCAAATAAAATGAAAATACAGATGAGGAGAAAATAAAATGTTATTTTTTGTAAACGATTACTGCGAGGGAGCGCATCCGGCGATCCTCCAGAAGCTTCTGGAAACCAATATGGAGAAGCTTTCCGGCTATGGCACAGACAAATACTGTGATTCTGCAAAGGAGAAGATCCGTAAAGCCTGTGGCTGCCCGGATGCAGATGTGTTTTTCCTGGTGGGAGGAACTCAGACCAATGCCACAATCATAGGTTCTGTCCTGAACCGTTATGAAGGTGTTCTTGCGGCGCAGACCGGACACGTAAGCTGTCATGAGGCCGGAGCAATCGAGTATACAGGACATAAGGTACTGACACTTCCGGCAGAAAACGGAAAGATCAAAGCAGAAAGTATCACAGATTATGTGGAAACTTTTTATGGGGATGAAAGTCACGACCATATGGTATTTCCGGGAATGGTTTATATTTCCCATCCGACAGAGTACGGAACACTTTATACGAAGAAAGAGCTGGAGGAAATTTCCGAGGTATGCCATAAATACGAGCTTCCGCTGTTTCTGGACGGAGCAAGACTTGGCTACGGTCTGGTAAGTCCGGAAGCAGATGTGACACTTGAGGATATCGCCAGATGTACAGATGTGTTCTACATCGGCGGAACCAAGGTCGGTGCACTCTGCGGTGAGGCAGTGGTCTTTACGAAAAAAGCTCCGAAGCACTTTATGACTATGGTGAAGCAGCAGGGAGCCCTTCTGGCAAAAGGCCGTCTTCTGGGAATCCAGTTTGACACACTGTTTACCGATGATCTGTATACAAGGATTAGCAAAAATGCTATTGAAACAGCTATGAAGCTGAAAAGAGCCCTTCAGGAAAAAGGATATCAGCTTTTCCTGGATTCTCCCACGAACCAGCAGTTTGTAGTTTTGGAAAATAAAAAGAAAGAAGAACTGGGCAAAGAAGTTCAGTTTGATTTCTGGGAAAAATATGATGAAGATCATACAGTGATCCGTTTTGCCACAAGCTGGGGAACAAAAATGGAAGATATTGACGCACTGATCGAGTTGCTGTAGGGCTGTCGGCAGACGATAAAAGAGATGAGATGGAAAAACTCCGTGAGGTCCGGGTGAATGCAGACCTCACGGAGTTTTTGTTTTCGAAAATTATAACTTCTTACCCTTCTCAGCAGCTGCGGTAAGCGCTTCGAATACGGCACTGCGGAAGCCGCTCTTTTCCAGGGTGCGGACACCTTCAATGGTAGTTCCTGCCGGTGAGCAGACCATGTCTTTCAGGTCTCCCGGGTGTCTGCCGGTTTCCAGAACCATTTTTGCGCTGCCGAGAACAGTCTGGGAAGCAAATTTATAAGCCTGTTTACGAGGCATTCCCTGGCTGACAGCGGCATCTGCCATGGCTTCGATAAACATAAACACATAAGCAGGTGAACAGCCGCCTACAGCGCCTGCGGCGTCCATCAGACGCTCCGGTATCACTTCGGTACAGCCAAAGCTGTCTGTGATCTTAAGGATTTCTGCCAGTTCGTCTTCCGAAACCCGGTCATTGGTACATACAGCAGTCATTCCGGCCCCAACCTGTGCAGGAGTATTAGGCATAAAACGGACAACTTTCAGAGGAAGACCGGCTTTTTCTTCCAGCCATGCAAGAGTCTTGCCGGGAGCGATTCCGATGATGGTGTGCTCTGTCGTGAGACTGTCGTGGACCTCTGTGAGAACTTCCTCATAAAACTGCGGCTTTACTGCAAGAACGACAGTTTTTGCAGATCTGACTATTTCATTGTTATCCAGAGTGGTGACAACACCAAGAGTTTTTTCACTGCGCGCTCTGCCTTCTTCTGTAAGGTTGGAAACAATGATCTCGTCCTTTGAAAAGATCCCCTGACGGAGAATACCGCCAATCATGGCAGAGGCCATATTTCCACATCCGATAAATCCAATCTTCATAAACAAAAATCCTCCTTGAAATTTATAAAAAAGGACACGCCTGACTGCGTGCCCTCTTTGGCAATGAAAGCAGATAACGGGAATCGAACCCGCCTCCTCAGCTTGGGAAGCTGATGTTCTACCGATGAACTATATCTGCCTGCATTACTAATTATAGCACTTGAAATAAGAAATACAAGTGCGATTTCAGATTCGGTCAGCTATTAATCTGCCAACCCTGGCTCATGGTACTGTTATGATATCTGGTGGAATAAGTTACATCTTCTCCGAACCAGTCCGGCGCAGTGTAGGCATTGGCGGCTTCCTCTGTAGAAAATTCCACCTCAGCCAGAAGAACTCCCTCGTATTCTCCGTGGAACACATCCAGTTCAATAAAAAGTCCGTCTTTTTCCGGGATCACATAGCGGTCCTTGGTAATGAGGATACCGTCTGCTTTAGGCTTCAGATGCTCATAGGCTTCAGCGGTGAGCGGAAGATTATATTCTTCACGGCTCATGAGACCCTTGGATTTGTAAGTAAGAAAATAGTCATCATCCTGCCGGCGGATGCGGACGACAGGGGAAGTGCAAAGATACCCCTGCTCGATCCTGTGGCAGGGATAAGAAGCCAGATCCTGCGGAAGGTCATCCTTCCGGATCAGAAATTTACGTTCGATCTCCATATAAAAAACCTCCGGATTTGTGAAATGAAAAGATATTATGTTCAGTCTACAGGAAAAAAACAGGATTTGCAATGGCATATCTGTTGAAATTTCTTGACATTTTCAGATGGAAAAAGCATTATGGAAGGGAATGGGGAATACAGAAAATATTTATGGATTTTATAAAAGAAAGGATGAACAGGATCATGAGTAAAGTATATATTTTTTTCGCAGATGGTTTTGAAGATATTGAAGGACTGACCGTGGTAGATTTGATGAGAAGAGCCGGGATCGACATCCAGACAGTATCTATCAAAGAGACAAAAGAGATCAGAACCTCTCATGGAATCGATCTTCTTACAGACCGTACCTTTGGAGAATGTGATTTTTCCGATGCGGATATGCTTGTAATTCCGGGAGGAATGCCGGGAACAAAATATCTGGAGGAATATAAACCGCTGACTGAGCTTCTGACAGATTTCTATCAGAATGGTGGCAAGGTAGCAGCTATTTGTGCGGCACCAGGTATATTCGAGAGACTTGGATTCCTGAAAGGCAGAAATGCTACATCGTACCCATCTGTTATGGAACAGCTTAAAAGTGCCAGAACATCTCTGGAGCCTGTAGTGGTAGATGGAAATGTAACTACCAGCAGAGGCCTTGGAACAGCCATCGATTTCAGCCTTTCCCTGATCGGACAGCTGGAGGGAAGCGCAAAGGCAGAAGAGATCGCTGAATCGGTGGTGTATGTAAGAGCATGAAAAAAGAGATGAAACAGGTCCTGTGGGTAGTGGCGCTTTTTGTTATACTGATGACAGCCACAGGAAATTTGGTGTCAGCTGCCGGCTTTGACTGGTCGGATGATACATTCGGGAATGCTTGCAAAAAAGTGTATTCCGTATCTTTCAGGTCAGGCGGAGGAGCCTCCTCTGCTATATATAAAAAATTGGAAAAGAAACAGAAATATGGTTCCATGATTACGATTCCCAAAGTGCCGCAGGTCCCAGCAGGATATCAGGCAGAAGGATGGTCTCTGAAAAAAGGAGGAGCGGAGGCAGGATATAAGCCGGGAAAAAAATATTTTGTAAAAAGAAATGTAACGTTTTATGCAGTGATAAAAAAGAAGAACAATCCCAAACTGATCCTGCACAGGAATGACGGAGATATCTACAAGATCATCCAGGCTCCAAGCGGAAAACTGAAACTACCGGTGATGGCCAATGAAGAGAATTATACATTCCTTGGATGGTCTACCAGGGCAGGTCAGAAGACCGCACCAAGGTATGAAGCCGGACAGGTGATCACAGTCAGTGGGACCATGCATCTCTATGCGGTGAGATTCTGGCGGTATCAGGAACCGAATCTGGTCAGGAACAGCTTTCATTATCCTGAGAATTACGAAAGGATCATCTTTGTGGGAGATTCCAGGACATATGGTCTTCAGAAGGTATTGTACGAACAGTTTGGAAAGGAGTATGTGGACAGCCATGTCAGCTTTGTATGCTGTTCTAATACGGAACTGGGCTGGCTGAAGTCAACGGGCGCACAGGCTCTTTTGAAAGAAATAGAAAAATATCGTAAAAATGAAAAATACGCAAAGATCGCAGTGGTGTTTAATCATGGTATCAATGATCTCAGAGATATTAACGGAAAACAGGATCTGAATGATAGACTCTCACAGTACGTGTCTTATATGAAAAAGCTGGGAACAAAGCTTTCCATGAAAAACTGCAGTCTGTATTATATGTCTGTGAATCCGATCAATGGAGGGGAAAAGGGAAGTACCAAGAATCGTAAATGTGAGGATGTCCGGACTTTTAACAGCGGTCTTGCCGGTGAGCTTGGAAGTCAGTACCACTATATTGATGTTTACAGTTATCTGATGCGGACCGGATATGGTACTGTATCCAATACGGGAGACGGTACAGACGATGGTGTTCATTATACGCCTAAAACTTATAAAAGGATTTTTACATTTTGTCTTAACAACATAAGAAAGACAGAAAATTACTTTAACATTGAGGACGTGGGCAGCTGAGAAATGCCCTGTGGGGGCATATGGAAAACTGAAAAAAATACTGGCGTTTTTACAGTGGTTATGCTATACTACAGAAATGACTGTAAATATATAATGCGAGTGTTAACTATTTTATATAAGGTATTTACTCGATATGATTAAGGAGGAACAAGAAACATGAGTTTACAGGTGGAGAAAATGGAGAAAAACATGGCGAAACTTACAATCGAGGTTTCCGCCGAGGATCTTGACAAAGCAATGCAGAATGCATATCAGAAAGCAAAAGGCAGAATTTCTATTCCGGGATTCCGTAAAGGAAAAGCTCCAAGAAAAATGATCGAGCAGATGTACGGAAAGGGAGTATTCCTTGAGGACGCTGCAAACGCTCTGATCCCTGAGCATTACAGCAAAGCACTTGCTGAGTGTGATCTTGAGATCGTTTCCCAGCCTAAGATCGATGTAACACAGGTTGAGCCTGGCAAACCATTTATCTTTACAGCAGAAGTAGCTACTAAACCAGAGGTAACTCTTGGTGACTATAAAGGACTTGAGGTTCCGAAGTCTGAGACAGAGGTAACAGACGAGGAAGTTGAGGCTGAGCTTAAGAAAGAGCAGGAGAAAAACTCCAGAACCATCACAGTTGAGGATCGTGCAGCACAGAACGGCGATACAGCAACTATCGATTTCGAGGGCTTCGTAGACGGTGAGGCATTCGAGGGCGGTAAAGGAACAGACTATCCGCTGACACTTGGTTCCAACACCTTCATCCCGGGATTCGAGGAGCAGCTTGTTGGTGCTAACACAGGTGATCACGTAGAAGTTAAGGTTACATTCCCGGAGGAGTATCAGGCAAAAGAGCTGGCTGGCAAAGAAGCTGTATTCCAGTGCGATGTTAAGAAGATCGAAGCAAAAGAGCTTCCGGAGCTTGACGATGACTTCGCTAAGGATGTATCTGAGTTTGATACACTTGCTGAGTACAAGGAAGACGTTAAGAAGAACCTGACAGAGAAGAAAGCAGAAGATGCACGTCGTGCAAAAGAAGATGCAGCAGTAGATAAAGTGATCGAGAATGCACAGATGGATATTCCGGAGGCAATGATCGAGACACAGACACGTCAGATGCTTGACGATTTTGCAAGAAGAATGCAGTCCCAGGGTCTTTCCATGGAGCAGTACTTCCAGTTCACAGGCCAGAGCGTTGACAAGATGATGGAAGACATGAAGCCACAGGCTCTTAAGAGAATCCAGACAAGACTTGTTCTTGAGAAGATCGCTGAGGTAGAGAACATCCAGCCAACAGAGGAAGAAGTTAACGAAGAGATCTCCAAGATGGCAGAGATGTACAAGATGGAAGCAGACAAATTAAAAGATCTCATCGGTGAGAACGAGATGGAGCAGATGAAGAAAGATATGGCTGTTCAGAAAGCTGTTACATTAGTTGCCGATGCAGCTGTAGAGGCGTAATAAACCTCGGAAATGGAGGGCAAAATGAGTTTAGTACCTTACGTCATTGAGCAGACCAGCAGAGGAGAAAGAAGTTATGATATCTATTCAAGACTTCTTAAGGACCGAATCATTTTCCTTGGAGAAGAGGTAAACGATGTCAGTGCGAACCTGATCGTTGCGCAGCTTCTCTTCCTGGAAGCAGAAGATCCTTCCAAGGATATCCAGCTTTATATTAACAGCCCGGGTGGTTCTGTAACTGCCGGAATGGCAATTTATGATACAATGCAGTATATCAAGTGCGATGTATCTACGATCTGCCTTGGAATGGCAGCCAGCATGGGAGCTTTCCTCCTGTCCTCCGGTGCCAAAGGCAAAAGATATGCACTGCCGAATTCGACGATCATGATCCATCAGCCATCAGGCGGTGCACAGGGGCAGGCTACAGAGATCCAGATCGTAGCTGACCAGATCGCAAAAACCAAAAAGAAGCTGAACGAGATTCTTTCTGCGAATACCGGACAGCCTCTTGAAATTGTGGAAAAAGATACTGACCGTGACAACTATATGACAGCGGAAGAAGCTAAGGCATACGGCCTGATCGACGGTGTTGTGATCCACAAATAATGCGTAAGAAAAGACTCCTGTAAAGACACAGGAGTCTTATCTTGCTTTAAAAAGGAATTTTAAATGTCTGCGAGAGACGGACATTTACGCTTAGAAAGGAAACAAAAAGATATGGCAGATAAAGTAAAAGAAGGAAAGGTAAGATGCTCCTTTTGCCATAAGACTGAAGATCAGGTACGCAAGCTGATCGCAGGTCCGGATGGAGCATATATTTGTGATGAATGTATCGGGATCTGCTCCGAGATCATGGAAGAAGAATTCAGTATGTATGATCATGAGGCAGATTATGAAACAGGGATCAACCTTCTGAAACCGGAAGAGATCCACAGTATCCTGGATGAGTATGTGATCGGACAGGATGATGCCAAGAAGGCACTTTCCGTAGCTGTTTACAATCATTACAAGAGGATTCTTGCTTCAAGAAACCTGGACGTGGAGCTGCAGAAGAGTAATATCCTGATGCTTGGTCCGACCGGTTCCGGTAAGACACTTCTTGCACAGACACTGGCAAGACTGCTGAATGTTCCTTTTGCCATCGCAGATGCCACTACTCTCACAGAGGCAGGTTATGTTGGCGAGGATGTTGAGAACATTCTTCTGAAGATCATTCAGGCAGCCGATTATGATATTGAGCGTGCCCAGTACGGAATCATCTATATCGATGAGATCGATAAGATCACAAGAAAATCCGAGAATACCTCCATCACCAGAGATGTGTCCGGTGAGGGCGTACAGCAGGCACTTCTGAAAATTCTGGAAGGAACCGTTGCAAGCGTACCTCCTCAGGGAGGAAGAAAGCATCCTCATCAGGAATTTATCCAGATCGATACTACAAACATCCTGTTCATTTGCGGTGGTGCTTTTGACGGACTGGAGAAGATCATCGAGGCAAGACAGGATACCAAATCCATTGGTTTCGGAGCAGAGGTTTCCGAGAAGGAAGACCGCAATGTGGGCGAAGTTCTGAAGGAGGTTATGCCGGAGGACTTTATTAAATTCGGTCTGATCCCGGAGTTTATCGGACGAGTTCCGGTCGTGGTAACCTTGGATTCTCTGGATGAAGAAGCACTGATCCGTATTCTGAAGGAGCCTAAGAATTCTCTCACAAAACAGTACGACAAGCTTTTTGAGCTGGATGGCGTGCAGCTTGAGTTCCAGGATGAAGCACTTGAGACAGTTGCCCGGAAATCTCTTGAGAGAAAAACAGGTGCCAGAGGACTTCGTGCCATCATGGAGCATACCCTGATGGATCTGATGTACAAGACACCATCGGACGACACCATCCGTAAGTGTATCGTCACAAAAGAGGCAGTGGAGGGAACCGGAGAGCCGGAGATCATCCACGGGGAGGCCAAGGCTCCTGCAAAAAAAGCAGGACGCAAAACATCCCGTTCGAGAAAGAAAGGCAAGCCGGAAACAGCTTGATGAAGGGAATGACATAAATGACAAATCAGGTCAATATATTGCCAATGATCGCTCTCCGTGGGACTACAGTCCTTCCGGATATGATCGTACACTTTGATGTGAGCAGGGAGAAATCTATCCGTGCCGTGGAAGCAGCCATGCTCCATGACCAGAAGATCTTTCTGCTGACACAGAAGGATCCTGAGGTGGAAATACCGGAACTTACGGATCTGTATCAGGTAGGAACCGTCGCTTATATCAAGCAGGTGGTGAAGCTTCCGCAGGATCTTTACCGGGTTCTGGTAGAGGGACTGGACAGGGCAGAGGTTCTGGGCCTGGAGCAGGAGGAACCATATCTGAAGGCGGAATGCGAGATCGTTACGGCACAGGAAGAGGATTACCCGGAACCGGTAAAGGACGCCATGCTTCGCAGCATCCGGGAGCTTTTTCAGAGATACTGCAGAGAAAGCGGAAAAGTAAGCAAGGATCTGGTAACCCAGATCATGAACATCGAAGATGTGCAGGAAACTATCGACCAGATCGCAGTAAATCTTCCGATGGCGTATCAGAACAAGCAGAAGCTTCTGGAAGCAGTGTCTTTGAATGACCGTTATGAGATCCTCGGAGCGCTTCTTGGCAGCGAGATCGAGGTGATCCATATCACTAAAGATCTTCAGCGCAAGGTGAAATCCCATATCGACAAGAATCAGAGAGAGTATATCCTCCGGGAACAGCTGAAAACCATCCGTGAGGAGCTGGGCGAGGAGAATACTGCTGATGATATCGATGAATTTAAAAAACAGCTGAAGGAGCTGGATGCATCTGATGAAGTAAAAGAGAAGATTTCTAAGGAGATCAGCCGTTTTAAAGGAATGGCAGCCAGTGCTGCAGAGGCAACGGTGCAGAGAGGCTATCTGGAAACTGTTCTTGCACTTCCGTGGAATAAGAAATCCGAGGATTCCGAGGATCTTGAGAACGCATGGAAGGTTTTGGAAGAGGGGCATTACGGACTGAAAGAGGTCAAAGAGCGTATCATGGAATTCCTTGCTGTACGTAAGCTGACCCACAAGGGAAAGAGTCCGATCCTCTGTCTGGTGGGACCTCCGGGAACCGGAAAAACTTCCATTGCACGTTCTGTGGCAGAGGCCATGAACAAGAAATACGTCCGCATCTGTCTTGGAGGTGTCCGTGATGAGGCAGAGATCCGTGGCCACAGAAAGACTTACGTCGGTGCCATGCCAGGAAGGATCACAGTCGCACTGAAGGAAGCCGGAGTCAGCAACCCGCTGATGCTTCTTGATGAGATCGACAAGACCAGCAGCGATTATAAAGGAGATACCTCCGCAGCACTTCTGGAGGTTCTGGATCCGGAGCAGAACAGTAAGTTCAATGATCACTATGTGGAGATTCCCCAGGATCTTTCCGAGGTACTGTTTATTGCCACTGCAAATGATGTTCAGGGAATCCCGAGACCTCTTCTTGACCGTATGGAGCTGATGGAAATTCCGGGATATACGGAAAATGAGAAGGAACATATCGCAAGGGAACATCTGATCCCGAAGCAGATGGAGATCAACGGTATTCCGGAAGGCAAGCTGGTAATCCAGCCGGCAGCTCTTGGCAAGCTGATCAACAACTATACCAAGGAAGCAGGAGTCCGTTCTCTGGAGAGAAGCATCGGACGTATCTGCAGAAAAACTGCACGTGCTATCATGGAAGAGGGTAAGGATAAGGTAGTTGTCACATCCAGAAATATTTCCAGATTCCTTGGCAAAGAACGATATAACTATCTGATGGCCAATGAGAAGGATGAGATCGGGATCGCCCGCGGTCTTGCATGGACACAGGTAGGCGGTGATACCCTGCAGATCGAGGTCAATATCATGCCCGGAAAAGGTGAGCTGCTTCTCACCGGACAGCTTGGAGATGTGATGAAGGAATCTGCACAGGCAGGTATCAGCTATATCCGTTCGGTTTCTGACCAATATGAGATCGATCCGGAATTTTTCCAGAAGCATGATATGCATGTACATATCCCGGAGGGTGCCGTTCCGAAGGATGGCCCGTCCGCAGGTATTACAATGGCAACTGCCATGCTGTCTGCAATTATCGAAAAACCGGTACGTGCGGATCTTGCCATGACCGGTGAGATCACCTTAAGAGGCCGTGTGCTTCCGATCGGCGGACTGAAAGAGAAGCTGCTTGCAGCTAAATATGCCAGGATCAAAGAAGTCCTTGTTCCGGAGAAAAATCGTCCGGATATCGAGGAGATGGACAGAGAGATCATCCAGGGACTGAATATCCGGTTTGTGGATAGCATGAAAGAAGTTCTCGGTGAAGCTCTTGCATAAACAAAAAACAGAAAAACCCTGCCCTGACCTTCAGGACAGGGCTTTTAAAAGAAAAGGGAGGAATAACGAATGGTAATCAAAAACGTATCGCTGGATATCGTCTGCGGCATCACAAGCAAGATCCCGGACACAGGAAGGCCGGAGGTAGCTTTTGCGGGAAAATCAAATGTAGGGAAATCCTCCCTGATCAATGGTCTGATGAACCGCAAGGCCCTGGCAAGAACCAGCGCACAGCCGGGAAAAACACAGACGATCAATTTTTATAATATTAATGAAGCAATGTATCTCGTAGACCTGCCGGGCTACGGCTACGCCAAGGTCTCTGCGGCAGAGAAGGAAAAATGGGGAAAAATGATCGAGGGCTATCTTCATAATTCCAAAGAGCTCCGTGCGGTTTTTCTCCTGGTGGATATCCGCCACAAGCCTTCCGCCAATGACAAGCAGATGTATGACTGGATCTGTCACAACGGATATGAGCCGGTGATCATCGCGACCAAGCTTGACAAGCTGAAACGCAGCCAGGTGGCAAAAAGCCTGAAGGAGATCCGCATCGGACTGGGCCTTCCGAAAGAGGGAAAGATCCTTCCGTTTTCTGCGGAGACGAAGCAGGGAAGAGACGAGATATGGGCACTGATCGATGAGTTGACCGGCCTTGGTGAACCGGCAGCTACAGAGGATTAAGGAGAGCAGAAAAGATGGGAATTATCAAGGCGCTTAAGCTGGGATTTGACTATCAGAGATACGATGATGACGGCAATGTGGTAGACATGCAGCGTGCAGTCAATGATGTGAACCTGGACATTAAAGCAGGAGAATTTGTGGCAGTTCTGGGACATAACGGATCTGGAAAATCCACACTGGCGAAGCATATGAATGCGCTTCTGATCCCAACAGAGGGAACGATGCTGGTGGACGGGATCGATACCGCCAGAGAGACCAAACTCTGGAAGGTACGCCAGAAGGCAGGAATGGTATTTCAGAATCCGGATAACCAGATCATAGGAACCGTTGTGGAAGAGGATGTAGGCTTTGGTCCGGAAAATATGGGAGTTCCTACAGATGATATCTGGAAACGGGTGAATGACAGCCTGGAAAAAGTCGGTATGACAGCCTATCGTTATCAGTCCCCAAACAAACTTTCCGGAGGGCAGAAGCAGAGAGTGGCTATTGCAGGCGTGATGGCCATGCGCCCGCGGTGCATCATTCTGGATGAGCCTACCGCCATGCTGGATCCTAACGGAAGAAAGGAAGTCCTGGAGGCAGTGCGGGAGCTGAACCGTAAGGAAAAGGTAACAGTCATTCTGATCACCCATTACATGGAGGAAGTGATCCATGCTGACCGTGTTTATGTCATGGACAGCGGAAATGTTGTGATGCAGGGAAATCCCAAAGAGATCTTTTCCCAGGTGGATACCCTTAAGGCGTATGGACTGGATGTACCACAGGTAACACTTCTTGCATATGAACTGAAGAAATCCGGCGTGGATGTTCCGGATGGAATACTGACTACAGAGGAGCTGGTGAGCGCATTATGTCAATCGAATTAAAAAATGTAACCTATACCTACAGCCCCGGGACAGCCTATGAGAGCCATGCGCTGAAGGATGTCAGCCTTGTGATCCCGGACGGCCAGTTTATCGGGATCATCGGACACACAGGAAGCGGAAAATCCACGCTGATCCAGCATCTGAATGCGCTGGTACAGCCAACATCCGGCCAGGTTCTGTATAACGGAGAAGATGTGTGGGCTGAGAAATATGACCGGAAACAGCTCCGCAGCGAGGTTGGTCTGGTGTTTCAGTACCCGGAGCATCAGCTGTTTGAAAATGATGTGATCTCGGATGTATGTTTCGGACCTATGAATCAGGGACTTTCCAGGGAAGAAGCAGAGAAAGAAGCGAAGCAGGCGCTGACTCAGGTTGGAGTAAAAGAGTCCAATTTCAAGAAATCACCCTTTGAGCTTTCCGGAGGCCAGAAAAAAAGGGTAGCTATTGCAGGGGTTCTTGCCATGAACCCGAAGATTCTGATCCTGGACGAGCCCACAGCAGGGCTTGACCCGAAGGGCAGGGATGATATCCTGGATCAGATCGCAGAGCTTCATAAGGTGCGAGGGATAACCATTGTTCTGGTTTCCCACAGCATGGAGGATATTGCGAAATACGTGGAGCGCCTCATTGTTATGAATCACGGAGAAGCTGTATTTGATGATGAGCCGAAGAAGGTTTTTTCCCATTATAAGGAACTGGAAACCATGGGACTTGCCGCACCGCAGATCACTTATATCATGCATGCGCTGAAGGAACATGGGCTGCATGTGGATGCAGATGCCACAACGGTGGAGGAAGCCAGAGACAGTATCCTTGCCGCACTTGCGCAGGCGAACTCTCCATTACTGAACAAAGGAGGGGCGGAAAAATGATCAGAGATATTACCATTGGCCAGTATTATCCGGCCAAATCCGTTCTTCACAGACTGGACCCACGGACCAAATTTCTGGGAACTCTGGGATTTCTGATCTCTGTGTTCCTGTTCCATACATTTCTCGGATATGCGGTGGCAACAGCATTTCTGGTAGCCATGATCGCAATATCCAAGGTTCCGGTGAAATTCATGTTCAAGGGTCTGAAGGCTATCGTTATGATCCTTCTGATCACGGTTGTGTTCAATATCATCCTGACGCCTGGCGAAGTGCTGTGGCGTTTCGGAATCATCAAGGTCACAAGGGAAGGCCTTGTTCTTGCAGGAAGAATGGCGATCCGTCTTGTTTACCTTGTGATCGGATCTTCCATCATGACATTGACTACCACGCCGAATCAGCTGACAGATGGTCTGGAGAGACTGCTCCGTCCGCTGAACAAGATCCGGGTGCCGGTACATGAGATCGCCATGATGATGTCCATTGCCCTTCGATTTATCCCGATCCTTCTGGAGGAGACGGATAAGATCATGAAGGCACAGATCGCCAGAGGTGCGGATTTCGAAAACGGAAACCTGATCCAGAAGGCGAAAAATATGGTACCCCTTCTTGTGCCGCTGTTTATTTCAGCGTTCCGCCGCGCCAATGATCTGGCAATGGCCATGGAAGCAAGGTGTTACCATGGTGGAGAGCACAGAACCCAGATGAAGCCGCTGCATTATGAAAAAAGAGATTATGCGGCCTATGGAATCCTTGTGGCATATCTTGCGGTGGGTGTTGCATTCCGTGTGGCGGGACTGTAGCCAAATCCTGCCGGTACTCAGACATGGAACGGTCCGAAGCGTTGCATTTTGCACAGCGGAACTGTAACCGGATCAGGCAGGCATTTTGCAGGACGGTATGTCTGTTTTGGGATAGAAAGTACTGCAGGGATGTCTGTATCAGGAGGGAATATACTTTATGAAACGAGTAGGACTTGTTGTAGCTTATGATGGAACCAAGTACTCAGGCTGGCAGACACAGCCAAATGGAATCACCATTCAGGGCGTTTTAAACGATACCTTAAGTGAGCTGCTTGGGGAAAAGATCGAGACCATCGGTGCCAGCCGTACAGATGCAGGAGTGCACGCTCTTGGAAATGTGGCGGTGTTTGATACCGAATCCAGGATCCCCGGGGAAAAATTTTCCTATGCACTGAACCAGAGACTTCCGGAGGATATCCGTATCCAGCTTTCTGAGGAGGTGGAGCCGGATTTTCATCCCCGTTACTGTGACAGTGAAAAAACATATGAATATCGTATCCTGAACCGGCGGTTTCCGGTGCCAACGGAGCGTTTGTACTCTTATTTTTACCATTATAAACTGGATGTGGATAAGATGAAGGAAGCAACATCTTATCTGATCGGACGCCATGATTTTGCCAGCTTCTGCGGCTCCGGCGCACAGGTGAAGACCACCATCCGTACCGTGACCTCCATGGACGTGTGGAGAGATGGTGACATGGTGACCATCCGCATTTCAGGAACAGGCTTCCTTTACAATATGGTGCGTATCATTTCCGGAACCCTGATCGAGATCGGAAACGGGCAGTATCCGCCGGAACGCATGGACAAGATTTTAAAAGCCTGTGACCGTGCAGTAGCAGGACCAACAGCTCCGGCTCAGGGTCTGACGCTGATGGGAATCGAGTTTTTCTGAAAACAGGAATTTTGTTGAAAATTACAAGAAAAAACAGTTGACAGGCAAGGTGCCTTATAATATAATAACTCAATGTGACGTAGTGCGAAGATGCTTGAGCCAATAGCCCCGGCGACGGCATTTTATCAGCGGTTTCGGACATTTCCGCGATTTATTTTGCACCCGCGTTTCCATTTACTTTTTTTCGCGGAAGTACCGCGGTTTGAGAAACATTATCGTTGATAAATAACAGGAGGTAGGACCATGCAGACTTATATGGCTAATCCGGATAAAATCGAAAGAAAATGGTATGTAGTTGACGCAGAGGGTTGCACTCTGGGACGTCTGGCATCCGGTGTTGCAAGTGTTTTAAGAGGAAAGAACAAACCTCAGTTTACACCGCACGTTGACACAGGAGATTATGTAATCGTTGTAAACGCTGATAAGATCAAAGTTACAGGCAAGAAGCTTGAGCAGAAGATTTATTATAACCACTCCGACTATGTTGGTGGAATGAAAGAAACCACATTAAAAGAAATGTTAGCAAAGAAACCTGAGAAGGTTATCGAGCTCGCAGTTAAGGGAATGCTTCCGAAAGGACCTCTTGGAAGAGCTATGAACAAGAAACTTTTCGTATACGCAGGACCAGAGCACAAACATGAGGCTCAGAAGCCTGAAGTTTTAACATTTTAATAGGAGGTAGAAAACATTGGCTAGCGCAAAATTCTACGGAACAGGAAGAAGAAAGAAATCAATCGCAAGAGTTTACCTGGTACCTGGAACAGGTAAAGTCACTATCAATAAAAGAGACATCGATGAGTACTTCGGACTTGAGACTCTGAAGGTTATCGTTCGTCAGCCACTGGCTTTAACAGAGACAGAGGGTAAATTCGACGTGATCGTTAATGTTCACGGCGGTGGATACACAGGACAGGCTGGAGCAATCCGTCATGGTCTTTCCAGAGCACTCCTTGAGGCAGACAAAGACTACAGACCAGCTCTTAAAGCTGCTGGATTCCTTACACGTGATCCACGTATGAAAGAGCGTAAGAAGTACGGTCTCAAAGCAGCTCGTCGCGCTCCGCAGTTCAGCAAGCGATAATTCCAATCGAATACGGAAATTTATCAAAACCTCGGAAATTTTTGATTTTCCGGGGTTTTTTTATGCCTGAAAGTTCTTGGATTTTCTAAAAAAGTGGGCGATTTTGAAGTGTAGAACACACGTAGCGCACAAAACACCTTAAAAAATATATTGAGTATATTGCAAAGAAAAATTGCGTATGATATAATGCCAGTAGGCAAAAGGTATTAAAGTGTTTATAACAAAAAGAGTGAAAGCCCTTGAAGTTGCAGCTTCTTGGGCTTTCTTCTTATTTTATTATAGTGGATAAGAAACCACTAGGCTATTTGTTGTCCCTATCATGTCTGTCTAACCATTTGCAGATGAGATGGCAAGTAACACCTGCCGCAACAGTGATGATGAAGGTAATTAAAGTGTCTATAACGTTCACCTCCTCCCGTTGCCGGGTTTCGGTTGGACAACAATAGTATTATAGCGTAGAATAATACGGACTGGAAGCAAATATATTTGCCCTTTATGGCAGTGTATTTGCAGGAACGGTGTAGCGCCGAAAAAATTGAAAGCAATGTATGAGACACTTTAATAGATATTTGAACAGACAAGGATTCTGATCGGACGAATGGGAGGTATGCTTCATGCCGTTACAGATTATCAGAAACGATATTACAAAAATGCGCGTTGACGCAATCGTCAATGCTGCCAACACTTCTCTTTTGGGCGGCGGTGGTGTGGACGGCTGCATTCATCGTGCCGCCGGACCGGAACTGCTTGCAGAATGCAGTACGCTGCATGGCTGCGAGACTGGCAGCGCAAAAATCACAAAGGGATATCGCCTGCCCTGCAAATATGTGATTCATGCAGTCGGCCCGCGCTGGCGAGATGGCAAGCATCAGGAACAACAGCTTCTGGAATCCTGTTATCGGACATCTTTGAACTTGGCAAAAGAAAATGGCTGTCAGGCGGTGGCTTTTCCGCTGATTTCCTCCGGCATCTACGGCTATCCAAAAGACCAGGCTCTGAAGGTTGCAGTCGATACCATCAGTGCATTCTTGCTGGAAAATGAGATGATGGTCTACATCGTTATCTTTGATAAGAAGGCATATCAGATTAGCGGAAAACTGTTTGTTGATATCGCGGCGTACATAGATGACCGATATGTGGAGGAACATACCGACAGTCGAGTAGAACAGAGACGGCGGCTTGAAGCGTTGTCAGAGGAATCCTGCTTTGAAGTTGCATCTGCCCCGCTGCCGTCCGAAGCAATCTGTAAATCTTGCAGCAGTCAATCTCTGGAGGAGGCACTGGGGCAGATTGATGAGAGTTTTTCAGAAATGCTGCTGCGGAAGATTGACGAAAGCGGCATGACGGATGTCCAGTGTTACAAGAAGGCAAACATTGACCGGAAGCTCTTTTCCAAAATTCGCTCTGATAAATTCTATAGGCCATCCAAACCAACAGTGCTGGCATTTGCTCTTGCTTTGGAACTGCCGCTTGCCCAGATGCAGGAGATGCTCGGTAAGGCAGGGTTTACCCTTTCCCATTCGAGCAAATTCGATATCATTGTAGAATATTTTGTCGAACGGGGAAACTACAATGTGTATGAAATCAACGAGGCATTGTTTGCTTTTGACCAGAGCCTGATCGGGGCATAAGGACAAAGAAATGTCGTTTTCTATGCGACCACTTCACAAAAGAAAATCGCTATATTATGGCTGTAAGGTACGAAACCGAGCAGCCAGTGCTAACACCGGCTGTATCGCAGATGTCGATGCTTCCAACAATAGATCGTGAAGGAATTACAAAGTTCATCAATGAACAGGGATATCTGACTTATATCGTCCGTGCGGTAAAAATCAATAGTTATTTGAAGTCTTTGATGAGCTTGGCAGGGCTGTTATCGCAGTTCAATATCTGTATTACAGAAAGTAGAGAGGCGAAGGGGCAAGCGTTGGAAAAGACCAAGGCTGATATCGATAAATATCTACGTGATGTTGAATATTGGAACCAGTTTGAAGAACCAGAAGTGGATCACAAATTACATTACTGGAAAATCGACAACTGGGGTGAAAAGATATTTGGTTCACATGGCGTTTTGTTCCTTGGAGCATTCATGGACAATACAAAACTCCTCTTCCCAGTTTTACTAATAATGAAATTTGTTTGGCTGTAGTTAAAGGCAGGTTTTTAAAAAATCCTAGTACAGTAGAATATAAAGTGATTAATGATACAGTCCTCTACATGAAGGAGATGAACAAATGACCAAGGAAGAAATTCAGGCATCGATTAAGTCGATAATGTTTTCTGGTTCAGTTTGCGGTATTGAAATATATGCCTGCCTACGCGATGAAAGTGGATATCAAACCAAAAAAATCAGAGCAACAGATAAGTTGCTTTCTAGCACAAAAGATAAGGTGGCAGGTTTTATCAATTGTACCTATCTTGCAGATGATGTCGAATTTGATACATCAGAAAATATTGCAGACAATAAGAAAGAATTTTATGAGATTAGTCTGATAGAGAACTATAGACCCTTTACTTTTCTTGATGATGCTGAAAAGCGTACGGAGTACTACTCGGAAAGCGATAGAAATAAACTGTCTGGATTTCTTTTTAGAATCAATTTGAATGACAAGTACTTTTGGGTTTATCAACATATATACTCTGTATCAAGAATTGATCGAAGTAAAAATGTTATAGCCCTATTTGTTGGTGATACATACGATGAAATTGATAGCGATATTGTGCAGATAGATTCACGAGCAGATGTAATTATCTTTTCTTCAAGTGTTGTTACGGCAAAAATGGATCTTATGCAGAGATTTTTTGGATTTGAGCAATACATACGAGCGGGGGCACAGAAGACGATTGAGATTATTCGCGATCTGGATATTGTAGATAGCCTTGAAAAGTTTGTTGCGTTTGAAAATAAAAGTAAGTTGACAAATGCAAAGAAGTTATTAAAGGCAAAAAATTCGCCTGTTTTGCAGATGAAAAAGAACGATTTGTTAGAGAATCTGAAAAAGCATTCTCGCTACAAAACTATGTTCAAGTTTGAAGAAGATCATATTGTGATTTCTTCACAAAAAGAGGCAGCGGCATTTATTAAAATGTTGAATGATGATATTGTTCGGTCTGAACTCACTGGAAAAGAATATGACAGCTCCAGCAAAATGCTTTTGGGCCCAGTGGGAGCAAGTCACTGACTGACCAATGATAGGAAAATATAGATGAGTGATAGAAGAAAAAAAGGATTCTATGTCACAGGTACTGTCAGATATAAAGCCCCATATGACGAAAAAGTTCATGACGGCTCATTGTATTAATGAGCAAGATATTCAGTCTATCAGTCCAATCTTCCTGCCCAGATATAAGAATGTGTAGCTCATGCAGGGATTGACCAACAACAAGCTGGATTTCAGAATTCAGGTAAAAGGTGTGTTCGGGACAGAAAGAAACTAACGAAGGCTAAGTGGAAAGAAACACAGCTCTGGATTTTTTCTTCACCGTCATGAGGCTCTTTTTCGGAGCTGTCTACGATTGCGAAGAAAATCTAAAAGGCATGGATTCCAGTTCCAGACCGGATACAAGACCTCCAAGAGAGACAAATTCGATTCTATCCTCATAGACATTGACCAGATTGCTTCCGCTGAAAGAGTAATCACGGTGAACAATGCTGTTCAGTAAAGATTCTCTGATTGCATCCTCTGGATAATCTCTTCTGTCAGTTCGATCCAGATTTGAAAAGGTTGCCTTTCCTTTCTTTTTCTTTCTTTCTCATTATAAACAAGAAAGAAAGGTCAAGGGGTGTAGAAACAAGCATTTTGTCGACCTGCAACAATTACAAGCCTCGTTGGAAAAGCAATGGGGTGTTTTTTAACCGGTTTTTTGGTGGATTCGTTTTGAGAGCAACTTTGAAATCAAATTTTGTTGCTTCGGCAATGAGCTGTTCTATCATAGAAATCTCTCTGTTGAGGTTGTAGAAGGTCTTTTGAATGAGGAAAATACAGGTTTATAGCGTTAGTGTAAACCACTCTTCTGAAGGTTAGCGATGACTTGTAACTAAAATAGCGACAAAATAAATTAAAAACTAAGATCAGTCTCTAAATAATTGATATTCTATGTGAAAGAGCGTATAATATAAGTACAAGAACAGGAGGCGATTATATGCTGGATGTAAATATGATAATTGCAAACAACATTCAGGCTGAACTGAAAAAAGAAAACAAAAAGCAGGTTGATCTGGCAGAAGGAATTGGAGTCTCCAAACAGACAATGAGCAAAATTATGAATGGTGCAAGAGCAATCAATGCGATTGAACTTCATAAGATTTCTGAATATCTGCATGTGTCGATGGATTCTCTGATGAAGATGCCAGAAAAGCCGATGGATACGAATGTGATTCATGCGTTTATGGGGCGTGTTAAAACAGAAGAAGCAAGAAAGGGAATCCGGCTTGCGGATGAACTGTCCGACATGATTCTGTTCCACACTAGGGCATGCGAGAATGGCAAAAAGATGGAGCAGCTCTGGGAGGATAAGTGATGAACAATGTTCTGAAAGATAGCCTTTTTGTAAGCCAAAACAGGAAATTTGATGAAATTCAATCTGTTGTCAGGCAGTTTTCGGCAGAGTATGTCGGTAATTCTATTATCAAAGATAATATTTTTGCTGTTATACAGAACTATGCAAGAAAGAAAGAAATTGCACTGGAACTGCTTCGTTTTCCAATTCATGATGATGAATTATGGGCATTGACTTTTTTGAAGCAGGATACGATTTTTGTGTGCGTAAATACGGCACTTCCACTATGTAAGCAGTTTTTCGCTGCGTCGCATGAATTGTATCATATCTACTGTTATGTAGAAAATGCAGACCAGAGCTATATAAAAAATGGTTCTATGCTGGATTCGGCAACAGGTGATGAAACAGGAAGAACACAGGAGGACTTGGAAGCTAATGCCTTCGCAGGTCTGCTTTTGATGCCGGATCAACTTCTCCATGAGCAAATTCTACTGTATGGAATTGATAAAGATTTGGTTTCGGTAGATTCCGTTTTGATACTTATGGATATGTTTGCTATGCCCTACAAGGCAGTTGTACTGCGCTTGTTTGAAAGTGGAAACATATCCCACCAGCAGGCTGAAAAGCTGCTGGAGATAAGTTCTGCGAATGTAATGAAAAGGGCATCACTGATAGGTAAGGCAAAGCGCTGGCAGCTTGATGGCAGGGGAACAGAATCTTTTGGCACACTCCTTGAGAAAGTTGAGTATAACAGACAGCATGAGTATCTGACAGAATCCAGAGAAAATGACGATGTGGCTTACATTACTCAACTGAAAAAAGAGTACGGTTTGGATTGAGGGGTGTCAAAGCGAAGTGAAAAAATATGCACTGCTAGATACCGATTTCATTTCCAAAACGCACTCTGTTCAAGATGGCGGCGATAATCATTTGATTGACCGGGTCATGGAATTGCCGGAATATGTGTTCTTTTGTCATGCGCAAATCGTAACAGAACTTAATCGGTATAATGCTGATGCGCCAATCTGGTTGAGCGAAAAGATTGGCGCGCAAAAGATAAAAAGCTACACGGATCAAGAAATTCTTGAAAGCCTGTCACATGTACGAGGGCCGCTGGCGTGTGCGACTTATACACAGATGTTAAAATTGGCCTGTGATGTTTTTTCTAAAGATTACTTTTCGGAACATTATCGAGCATTGGAAGATGCTGATTACACGGCGATATCGAGAGAGGATTATTTGAAAGAGCTTGAACGACTCGATATCGAAGTGGGCAAGAAAAATAATCTTGGAGAAATCAAGTCTTTTGTGCTGTTGCAGGTCTTGTCGGTGATGCTTGGGGAGCAGATTTATGTGTTCTGCTCCGATGACCGAAATGCTCGGAATGGCGCTACAAATTTTGAAGATGTTCGATGTATTAGTCTGGTATCGGTATTCTCGCGTTTGAAGGAGGAAGCAAACTGGACGTTTGAAGATGCTGAGCCGTATATTGAATCGCTCATTGCATTTTATCAAGATCATCACCAAACTACTTTCCGAGTAATGGAAGCGTCTGAGGTTAGAAGATTGCAACGGATACCATGCAGACAGGTGTTGCAGGAAATCTTTAACGGAAAATTTATTGAATTGAAAAATGGTATGTTGCGGTACAAGCGGTAAGTGAAAACAGGTTAAAGAATACCAACAATCACATGTCTAGTTGGGAAACCAGCGGAGAAAGTTATTGCAATGATAGAAGCAAAGAGTTCAGTAAAAACAGAAACATCTTAAAAAGTATACAGAGTATATTGCGAAGAAAAATCGCATATGCTATAATGCTCGCAGGCAAAAAAGAATTAAAGTGTTTATAACAAAAAAATCAAAAGCCCTCGAAGTTGCAGCTTCCAGGGCTTTCTTCTTATTTCATTTTTTATTACAGTGGACAAGGAATCATCAGGTCAGAGCTCCGCTGTTTGCAGTATAGAAGATAATTGTTGATTTTATTACGCAACAGGAATATTCAGTTAGGCTTACGCACAACAGAAAATTCTCATTCAATGCAGAAAGGGGCGGTTTTATGAGGCAGGATACACTGGAGGGCAGAGCAAAAACGAAAAACGGTGTCATTCGATTATGCTTTTCGGTGCTTTGTATTTTATTGGAAGCAGCTTTTATCATTATCGTGATCACAAGGCTGAATGAATATGCGGAGATCGTTAATCTGCTGACTAGAGTCTTTGCAGGAATTCTGGTTCTGGCACTATATGCATCCGATCAGACCTCTTCCATGAAAATGCCGTGGATCATTCTGATACTTGTGTTTCCGATCATGGGTGTAGCGCTGTATCTGCTGATCGGATTAAATGGCGGAACCCATAAAATGCGAGAACGATATGCGGATATCGACAGAAAGCTTCTGCCGCTTCTGCCGGACAATCGGGAAAAACTGGAAAATATCAAAAATAAAATCCCCAAAGCAGGAAATATCAGTGAGTATATTTGGAAAAATGCAGGTTATCCCGTATACCAGAATACGGATATTGTTTATTATGATGAGGCGGTAAAGGGATTAGAAGCACAGTTATCAGCACTGTCAAAGGCTGAAAAGTTTATTTTTATGGAATACCATGCGATAGAAGATGCAGAGGCCTGGAAAAAGATCCAGAAAGTGCTGGAGGAGCGTGTGCAGGCAGGCGTGGAAGTGCGAGTATTTTATGATGATATGGGCTCTATTGGCTTTATTAATACGGATTTTGTAAAAAAGATGGAGCGGATCGGAATCCACTGCCGGGTATTTAATCCGTTTATGCCGGGTCTGAATGTATTTCTGAACAACCGTGATCATCGAAAAATAACTGTGATCGATGGAAAAGTAGCTTTCACAGGCGGCTATAATCTGGCAAATGAATATTTTAATTACACCAATCCTTACGGACAATGGAAGGATACCGGGATCCGTCTTGAAGGCGATGCAGTTCAGTCGCTGACAGCAACATTCCTTGAAATGTGGAATGCAGCCAATGACAGGAATAATAATGAGGATTTCAGCAAATATTTTATAAGATCAGAATATAAGGCAGCTCAGAACGGATTTGCACAGCCTTATGCAGATAGTCCAATGGATGATGAACAGGTAGGAGAGGAAGTTTATATCAGCATGGTCAACAAAGCTGAAAAATACTGCTGGTTTATAACGCCATATCTGATCATTACGGATGAAATGACACATGCGTTGTGTCTTGCTGCAAAGCGGGGGATTGATGTCAGGATCATTACACCGGGAATTCCGGATAAAAAAATGATTTACAGTGTTACACGTTCCTTTTATCATGGACTGGTTAAAAATGGAGTGCGGATCTACGAGTGGACACCTGGCTTCTGTCACGCCAAGATGAGCGTGGCAGATGACTGTATGGCAACCTGCGGAACCATAAATCTGGATTACAGAAGTCTTTATCATCATTTTGAAAACGGATGCTTTATGGCAGACAGTCCGGCTGTGTTATCTATAAGAAATGACCTAGAAGAAACAATGAAGGAATGTCGGGAAGTAACGGAACAATACCGGACAGGACGCAGTGCATATCTTCGTCTGGGACAGCTTTTCATGAGATTGTTTGCAGGATTATTGTAAGGAAGAGGTGTAAATCTATGTGTACAGCAGCAACGTATCAGACAAAGGATTTTTATATGGGAAGAACTCTTGACTATGAGTTTTCCTATGGGGAAGAGGTGACCATAACCCCAAGAAATTATGAGTTCGATTTCCGATATGCAGGAAAAGCAAAAACACATTATGCTCTCATAGGAATGGCGTTTGTAGCAGGAGATTATCCGCTTTATTATGATGCGGCTAATGAAAAGGGACTGGGTATGGCAGGACTTAACTTTGTGGGGAATGCGGCATATGCAGATGAAGCGACAGAGGCAGATAAGGATCTTGTCCAGGTGGCGCAATATGAATTTATTCCATGGATACTTACCCAATGTGCTTCGGTGGCTGAAGCAAGGAGGATGCTTTCCAATATGAAGCTTATGGGAACCCCCTTCAGTGAACAGCTTCCAACGGCACAGCTTCACTGGATGATCGCAGACAAGGAGGCATGCATCGTTGTAGAATCCATGAAAGACGGAATGCACATCTATGACGATCCTGTTGGCGTACTTACAAATAATCCTCCATTCCCCGGCCAGATGTTTGCACTTAACAATTATGCGGGTGTATCCAGAAAGCAGCCAGAAAGTACATTTGCAGGAGTGCTGGAGCTGGATCCATACAGCAGAGGAATGGGCGGAATGGGAATTCCGGGAGATCTTTCAAGCCAGTCAAGATTTGTAAAGGTTGCATTTACAAAATTAAACGCAATATCCGGAGATGGGGAAAACGAAAGTGTCAGCCAGTTTTTCCATATTTTAGGCTCTGTTGATCAGCAGCGGGGATGCTGTGAGGTATCAGAGGGCGCATATGAGATCACGATCTATACTTCATGTTGCAACACGACAAAGGGAATCTATTATTATACCACATATGATAATCACCAGATAACCGCAGTAGATATGTATGCGGAAAACCTTGATTCAGACAAGCTGATCCGTTATCCGATCATATTAAACGGTGAGATCCGATGGCATAATAAATAAGAACAGGATTTTTACAGAAGATAATGAGGTAGGAAGATGGAAAATTATTCAATAGTATTCAGCAGCTTAACCGGTAATACAAAAAAGCTGCCAGTCAGCCGATCGTAGTGTATACAGAGATTTGACTTTACAGCAGAGAAAAATATCAAGTATAATACTATAGCATTATTAAAAATCCCTTCCGGGAAAACAGAAAAACCACAATGATAAAGGAATATAACAAATGAGTATTTTAAATGTAGAACACCTGACCCACGGGTTTGGAGACAGAGCGATTTTCGAAGATGTATCTTTCCGGCTTCTTAAGGGAGAACACATCGGACTTGTAGGCGCTAATGGCGAAGGAAAGTCCACATTTATGAGTATCGTGACCGGAAAACTGATGCCGGATGAGGGAAAGGTAGAGTGGGCAAAAAATGTCC
Source organism: Blautia sp. MB18-30 (assembly GCF_023669475.1). NCBI lineage: Bacteria > Bacillati > Bacillota > Clostridia > Lachnospirales > Lachnospiraceae > Blautia > Blautia sp. MB18-30. The sequence goes on from NZ_JAMOYY010000025.1 coordinate 25,358, forward strand.
ACGCAGGCTATCTGGATCAGCATGCAGTTCTGGAAAAGGGGATGACCATCGGCCAGGTGCTGAAATCCGCTTTTGATCCTCTCCTCAAAAAAGAAGAACGGATGAACAAGATCTGCGACAAGCTGGGAACTGCAGATCCTGACGAGATGGATGGTCTGATGGAAGAGCTTGGAACGATCCAGGACGAACTGACACTTCACGATTTTTATGCGATCGATGCCAAAGTGGAGGAGGTTGCCAGAGCTCTGGGCCTTCTGGATCTGGGGCTTGACCGTGATGTTACGGATCTAAGCGGCGGACAGCGAACCAAGGTACTTCTTGCGAAGCTTCTTCTTGAGAAGCCAGATATCCTGCTTTTGGATGAGCCTACCAACTATCTGGATGAGGAGCATATTGCATGGCTGAAAAGATATCTTCTGGATTATGAGAATGCCTTTATCCTTATTTCACACGATATTCCCTTCCTGAATTCTGTAGTTAACATTATCTATCACATGGAAAATCAGGAACTGAACCGTTATGTAGGAGATTACGATCATTTCCAGGAGGTCTATGCGGTCAAGAAGGCACAGCTGGAGGCTGCTTACCGCAAACAGCAGCAGGAGATCAGTGAGCTGAAGGATTTCGTAGCAAGGAATAAGGCCCGTGTTTCCACAAGAAACATGGCTATGTCCCGCCAGAAAAAGCTGGACAAGATGGATGTGATCGAGTTGGCAGCAGAGAAGCCGAAGCCGGAGTTCAAATTCCGTTATGGCCGAACACCAGGAAAGATGCTTTTTGAGACCCATGACCTTGTGATCGGTTATGATGAGCCGCTTTCCAAACCACTGAATTTTACTATGGAGCGCGGACAGAAGATCGCACTGGTGGGAACCAATGGAATAGGAAAAACAACACTTCTTCGAAGTCTTCTCGGACTGATCAAGCCTCTTTCCGGAAGTGTGGAGCAGGGCGAGAACCTTGAGATCGGATATTTTGAGCAGGAAGTTAAAGGTGAGAATCGAACTACCTGTATCGAAGAACTCTGGCAGGAATTTCCGTCATTTTCCCAGTATGAAGTGCGTTCCGCACTGGCAAAATGCGGCCTGACGACCAAGCATATTGAGAGCCAGGTACGAGTTTTAAGCGGTGGTGAGCAGGCAAAAGTGCGTCTTTGCAAGCTGGTGAACCGTGACACCAATATTCTTCTTCTGGACGAGCCTACCAATCATCTGGATGTAGATGCAAAAGACGAGCTGAAAAAAGCTCTCCGGGAATACCGCGGAAGTATCCTTCTCATCTGTCATGAACCGGAATTTTATCAGGATGTGGTAAATGAAGTCTGGGATATGAGCAAGTGGACAACCAAGATATTCTGATAATGGATATAGATATATGGCAGAAAAGACCGATATAATTCGAAAAGTACAATAAATGGGACATAAAGACGACAGCATAAGGGCAGCAGAGTCTGCCAGACAGAATACAGAGGACAAATAAATGGAAGAAACACAATTGAAAAAATTCAGTATCGTTATGGAGGGCGGCGGTATGCGAGGCTTGTATACAGCCGGCGTGATCGATGTTCTGATGGAAAATGAGATTTACGCAGACAGTGCGGTGGGCGTATCGGCTGGAGCTGTTTTTGGATGCAATTATAAGTCCAGGCAGATCGGAAGAGTTCTTCGCTATAACAAAAAGTACTGCAAGGATAAAAGACTTGCAAGCATCCGGAACTGGATCACCACAGGAGATGTATACAGCCGGGAATTCGGATATTATGAACTGCCCTGGAAGCTGGATATTTTTGACCGTCAGACCTACGCAGAAAATCCCATGAAATTTACAGTGGTGTGTACGGACCTGGATACAGGAAAACCGGTGTATCATGAATGTCCCAACGGAGATGTGGAGGATATTGAATGGATGCGCGCATCTGCATCGATCCCGGTAGCCTCCCGACCGGTGAAGCTTGAGGGAAAGAGACTTCTGGATGGTGGTGTGTCTGATCCGATTCCGGTTAAGTGGATGCTTTCCCGGGGATACGAAAAAAACGTAGTGGTGCTTACCAGAGATGTGAAGTACCGAAAAAAAGCAAACCCGAAGATGCAGCTTTTTTTGAAAGCAGTATTACATAAATATCCGGCTTTTATGAAGGATCTGGAGGAACGGCATATCCATTATAATGAAACACTGGAGGAACTGTCTGCTCTGGAAAAAGAGGGTCGCGTTCATATCATCCGTCCGAGCAGTCCCATCCAGGCGGCGATGATCGAGCGTGATGAGAGCAATCTGGAGCGGATCTACCAAACAGGAAGAGCAGATATGAAAAAGGATCTGGAGAAGCTGAAAGCCTACCTGGATTCCTGAATCACAGACCGAAACAAAATTCGACTTATACCCCTTTCTATGTTATGATATTGGATATCATTACAACAGAAAGGGGTATTTTCAATGGGAGAAAAACCTCAGAATATAAAACACAGACATATAAGCCTGGGCGTGCTTGCCCATGTGGATGCAGGAAAGACGACATTATCGGAAGGCCTGCTTTTTAAATGCGGAAGGATCCGGAAGATCGGAAGAGTCGATCACAAGGATGCGTATCTGGATACCTATGAGCTTGAGAGGGAGCGAGGAATCACCATTTTTTCAAAGCAGGCAGTTTTTTCCATGGGGGATATGGAAGTGACACTTCTGGATACACCGGGGCATGTGGATTTTTCTGCTGAGATGGAGCGTACCCTGCAGGTGCTGGATTATGCGATCCTGGTGATCAACGGAGCAGATGGTGTGCAAGGGCATACACAGACATTGTGGAGACTGCTGACACAGTATAAGATCCCAACATTTCTTTTTGTAAATAAAATGGATCAGGAAGGAACGGACAGGGAAAGACTTCTTGAGGAGCTGAAGAAGAAATTAAGCGGATGCTGTGTGGATTTTAGTGGAGAACTGGAATGCTCCGGTGCAGAAGCAGCAGGGAAAAAGGAGAATCCTGTGGATAACTCCGGGAAATCTCCGTCAGCTGAAGGAATGCAGCTGAAAGACAACGCCAGTGAAGCAGAAAAAGAGAATATATCCGGAACGCAGGGCGCTTCTGATAAAATAAATGGAACGGATGATTTTCTGGAAAATATCGCCATGTGTGAGGAGAACCTTCTGGAAAGCTTCCTGGAAACAGGAACGATCGCAAAAAAGGACGTGGCAGAGCTGATCCTGGAGCGAAAGCTTTTTCCCTGCTTCTTTGGATCTGCCCTGAAGATGGAAGGCGTAGATGCTTTTATCCATGGAATGGAGACCTACATGGCAGTACCGTCCTATCCCGCAGAATTCGGAGCCAGGATCTTTAAGATTGCCAGAGATGAGCAGGGAAACCGTCTCACTTATATGAAGATCACCGGCGGCAGCCTGAAGGTTAAGGAGACGCTGACCAATGCAGGAAGAAATGGTATTCCGGCAGAGGAGATCTGGGAGGAAAAGGCAGATCAGATCCGTATCTATTCCGGTGCAAAATTTGAAATGCTCAAAGAGGCAGAGGCAGGAACCGTCTGTGCAGTTACAGGTCTTACCGAAACATACCCGGGAGAGGGACTTGGCATTGAGGCGGATTCTGCCATGCCGGTGCTGGAACCGGTACTGAATTATCAGATCATCCTTCCGGAGGGCTGTGACGCCCACAGGATGCTGAAAAGCCTGAAGGAGCTGGAGGAGGAAGAACCGCAGCTTCATATCATGTGGGATGAGCAGCTGGGAGAAATCCACGCCATGCTGATGGGCGAGGTACAGATCGAGATCCTGAAGCATCTGATCTGGGAGCGTTTTCATGTGGCAGTAGAATTTGGGACCGGTAATATTGTATACAAAGAAACCATTGCCGCACCGGTGGAAGGCGTGGGACATTTTGAACCGCTTCGTCATTATGCAGAGGTGCATCTTCTTCTGGAACCGGGAGAGAGAGGAAGCGGACTGCAGTTTTTTACTGCGGCAAATGAAGATCAGCTGGATCGGAACTGGCAGCGGCTGATCCTGACACATCTGGAGGAAAAAGAGCATCTGGGAGTCCTTACCGGATCACCCATCACCGATATGCAGATCACACTTCTCACCGGGCGGGCACATCAGAAGCATACGGAAGGTGGAGATTTCCGGCAGGCGACCTACCGTGCTGTGCGCCAGGGCCTGAAGAAGGCGGAGACAGTTCTTCTGGAACCCTATTACAGCTTCCGACTTGAGGTCCCGGCAGAAAATGTAGGACGTGCCATGACGGATATCCAGAGGATGCAGGGAACCTTTCAGGGGCCGGAAACCCAGGGAGAGCTGTCGGTGATCACAGGAAGTGCACCGGTGGCAAAAATGAGGGATTATCAGAGCCAGGTAGTTTCCTACACAAGAGGCAGAGGTCATCTGACCTGTACTCTGAAGGGCTATGAACCCTGTCAGGATCAGGAGCAGATCGCAGAGGAGATCGGCTATGATTCCGAGAGAGATCTTGAGAATCCTACAGGCTCTGTATTCTGTGCCCATGGAGCAGGCTTCGTGGTTCCCTGGTATGAGGTAGAAGAATATATGCATCTGGAAGGAGCTCAGCTTCCGGACAGCAATGACGCCTATGAGGATTCCGACAACAGCTCTGCAGGAGTGCGTGCAGGTCAGGGAACAGCCAAAAACAGTCCGGATCACAGAACAGCCAATGCCGGCCGTGGAAAATATACCTCCATGTATGGAAGCTATGAAGAGGAAAAAGAACTGAAGGCAATCTTTGAGAAAACCTTTGGTCCGGTGAGCTCAAAGAAATACAGCAGTAACAGCCGAAGCTTCGGAAATCCGGAAAGCGGAAGCAGCTTTTCCGGGAAGGGAGGCAAAGGTGCAGCAGATTCCGGCCTTCCGGCAAAATCCGGTCACGGCGCCTGGAGAAACAGCAGTCCGGCCATCCACAGAGAGGACTATTTGCTGGTGGACGGCTGCAATATCATATTTGCCTGGGAGGATTTAAGAGATCTGGCACAGGCAGACTTTCATGCGGCACAGTCCAGGTTAATGGATATATTAAGCGATTATCAGGGAATTAAGGGCTGCATCCTGATCCTGGTATTTGATGCCTACCGTGTGGAGGGCCATCCGGAGGAAACCTTCCAGTATCATAACATTCATGTTGTCTATACAAAAGAAGCGGAAACGGCAGACCAGTATATTGAACGCACTGTCCATAAAATCGGACGGAAGCATAACGTGACAGTTGCCACATCAGACGGACTGGAGCAGATCATCATTATGGGACAGGGAGCCGCCAGGATCTCAGCGCGCGGATTCAAAGATGAGATCGCTTCCGCAAAACAGCAGATGAGAGAAGAATGGCAGGAGCGCAGGGACAACAGCAAAACCTATCTCTTTGACAGTATGACACCGGAACTGAAATCTCATATGGAAGACATCCGTCTGGGAAGAAAGAAAAAAGAAGAATTATAACAAAAAATATATGCCCCCATTGTGGGCATATTTCACAAAAATAAAAAAACTTTTTGAATTCTTTTGCAAATAAATGGGAAAAGTAGTAAAATAAGGATAGAATCCTCAGTGAGAAGCTCCTTGTCTGGATATATAACCTGGCAGGGAGCTTTCATTAGAGCACAATAAGCGCCAGGATAACAAAAGAAAAGTAAAAAAATGAAAGGAAGTGGAAAAATGTTTGAAACAGGCGAATATGTTGTGTATGGTCGTACCGGCATCTGCCAGGTAACAGGAGTTACCACAATGAGGGTGGATGGTTCCTCCGGCGAGAAGCTTTATTATGTACTGAGGCCCGGAGGAGAAACAGATGGGAAGATATTTACACCGGTGGAAGGTGGAAAGCAGGTGCTTCGCGGAATCATTACGAGGGAAGAAGCGGAGAGGCTTATCGATGAGATCCCATCCATTGAGACACTGAGTATTGAGAATGAGAAATTCCGGGAGGATAGCTACAAGAAATGCATCCGTACCTGTGAATGCAGAGATCTTCTTCGGATCATCAAGACGATCTACGTCAGAAAACAGGCCAGATTATCTCATGGCAAAAAAACAACCGCTACAGACGAGCGGTATCTGAAGCTTGCAGAGGATCATCTCTATTCTGAATTTTCCATGTTACTGGATATCCCCAAAGAACATATGGCAGATTATATTGAACAGCGAGTACACCGGAAGGAGGAAGCCGAAGAACAGGTATGCGCTGTTTGACAAAGCAGAGCGTATCTGCTATGGTATTTCCGGTAACCTTCCAGAAATCCTGTATCTGTGACAGAAGCTTCACAGGAAGTGGAGAACAGATCCAGGATCAGTCTGAATGTTATAAAGAAAAGGAGATGCCAGAGAAATGAGAGAACAGCTTACCCGCAAGGATGTTGAAAAAATAGAGCAGGAGATCGAACACCGTAAACTGGTAGTACGTAAGGAAGCCATTGAGGCGGTCAAGGAGGCACGTGCCCAGGGAGACTTAAGTGAGAACTTTGAGTATTATGCAGCCAAGAAGCATAAGAATCAGAACGAGAGCCGCATCCGTTATCTGGAGAGGATGCTGAAGACTGCATCCATTGTATCCGATGCTTCCAGATCTGACGAAGTGGGAATGGACGATATCGTGGAAGTTCTTTTTGAAGAAGATAATGAGGTGGAGAAGTACAAGCTGGTTACTTCCATCCGCGGAAATTCCATGGAAAACCGTATCAGTATTGAATCGCCTATCGGCAAGGCACTGCGCGGTCATCGTGTAGGAGACCGGGTGGAAGTAAAGGTCAATGATGATTACAGCTATTACCTTGTAATAAAATCCATCGACAAGACCGGATCTGAGGATGAGGAGATCCGCGGATTCTGATCACAGATCGCAGGGCAGCTCTGCTCATGAGCATGCAGCTCAGCGGAATGAGAATATCCGCAGCACAAAACACATCATAAGGATAAAAACCACTGTACGATATATAGGACAGAGAGATCCTGACGGGAAATCGGTTTCCCGTAACAGGATCCTCTGTTTTATTTTTTTTACACAGATTTTACATTCCAGTGGGGAAAATTTTACAATAGGCCGCTATTATGAAAATCGTTGAAATGAGAAAAAAGGAAATCAAACATATCAAAAAGAGAAAGTGAAGGAGAGTATTATGGACTTTTTCAGCGTACTGGCATTGCTTGGCGGCCTTGCTATTTTCCTTTATGGAATGAACTTAATGGGAGACGGGCTTGCGAAGGTTGCAGGCGGAAAGCTTGAGCGGATCCTGGAGACACTTACCTCCAATCCCATCAGAGCCGTTCTTCTTGGAATGGGTGTGACTGCAGTGATCCAGTCATCCTCGGCAACTACCGTTATGGTCGTTGGTTTTGTAAACTCGGGAATCATGAAGCTGTCCCAGGTTGTGGGGATCATCATGGGTGCCAATATCGGTACTACCGTAACCTCATGGATCTTAAGTCTTACCGGTATCCAGAGTGATAACTTTATTATCCGGCTTTTTAAGCCGACGTCATTTTCACCGATACTGGCACTGATCGGCGTGGTTCTGATCATGTTTACAAAAAGCCAGAAGAAAAAGGACGTGGGAGCGATCTTTGTAGGCTTTGCGATCCTGATGTATGGAATGAATGCCATGAGCGGAGCTGTGGAACCTCTTGCAGAGGTACCGGAGTTTACCGGAATGCTGGTGAAATTCTCCAATCCGATCCTTGGAGTTGTGGCCGGAGCAGTGCTGACAGCGATCATCCAGTCGTCCTCCGCATCGGTTGGTATCCTCCAGGCACTGTGCCTTACCGGAATGGTACCGTTCAGTGCAGCACTTCCTATTATCATGGGACAGAATATCGGTACCTGTATCACTGCGATCCTTTCAGCCATCGGAGCCAGCAAAAACGCAAAACGTGCGGCTATGGTCCATCTGTATTTCAATCTGATCGGAACCATGCTGTTCATGGCAGTATTTTATGCGATAAATGCAGCAGTACATTTTTCATTTATGGCACAGGCAGCGACTCCGGCCGGGATCGCGATCCTGCACAGTGCCTTCAATATCACGGCAACTCTTGTCCTTCTTCCGTTTGGAAAGGCTCTGGAGAAGCTTGCCTGTCTTACTATCCGCGACAGGAAGGAAGAGGAGGAGAAGGTGGCAGCAGATCCGGATTTCATGATCCTGGAAAGCCGTTTTCTGGAGAAACCTGCATTTGCAGTTGAGCAGAGCAGGAATGCAGCGAAAAAAATGGCAGAGGATTCTCACAGAACTCTGTTTACCGCCCTGGACCTTCTGAAGAATTTCAGCGCAGAAGGAAAGGCTCTGGTGGAAGAAGCAGAGAAAAAGGTAGACCGTTATGAGGATGAACTTGGAACCTATCTTGTAAAACTGAACCAGAAGGATCTTTCCGTTCATGACAGTCACAGTGTTTCCATCATGCTCCACTGTATCGGTGATTTCGAGAGGATTTCCGATCACGGTGTGAACATCATGGAATCCGCACAGGAGCTTTATGAAAAAGGCCTGAAGTTTTCGGATAAGGCGCTGGAAGAGTTACGTGTCATGGAGCATGCGGTGGAAGACATTGTAGATATTGCTTACAAGGTTTACGAAAATCAGGATGTGCAGCTTGCGAGAGAGATCGAGCCACTGGAGGAAGTGATCGATGAACTCAGCAAGGAACTGAAGTACCGGCATATCCAGAGACTTCGCGCCGGAGAATGTACCATTGAAATGGGATTCATCCTGTCCGATGTGACTACCAGCCTGGAGCGTGTGGCAGATCACTGTTCCAATATCGGTGTTTGTGTGACACAGGTTCATGAAGATGCTTTTGATACACATCAGCACCTGAAGCAGATCAAACATGGGCCGGACGAAACCTTCTACCGTGCGCTGGAGGTGATCCGGAGTCAGTATCAGCTTCCGGAAATAAAGGATGAGCAGGCGGCAGCCCAGATGGCAGCGGCAGGCAGCCAATAAAAAGATATCGAAATAATGTTATGCCCTGGTTATCTGTATCAGCAGACGGCCAGGGCTTGTGCAGTAAAAAGAAAGCAGTTATACTGAAGGCATGGAACAAAAAAGACCAGACGATTATGAAGTGCCAACGGCAAAAAAACGAACAGAGAGGATATAGAATGATCTACTGTGTGGAAGATGAGAGAAATATCAGAGAGCTTCTTGTCTATACCCTGGAGACAACAGGCTTTGAGGCAGAAGGTTTTGAAACCGGGGCAGAACTTGACACAGCCATGAAAAAAAATATGCCGGAACTGATCCTGCTGGATATCATGCTCCCGGGTGAAGATGGGTATAATATTTTGAAACGACTGAAAAGTGATACCAGGACCCGGGATATCCCGGTGATCATGGTCACAGCCAAAGAAGCGGAGTTTGACAAGGTAAAAGGTCTGGAGGGCGGCGCAGATGATTACATCACCAAGCCCTTCGGGATGATGGAATTTGTAGCCAGGGTCAAAGCGGTCCTTCGGCGCTGCGCAAGGCAGAGCGAAGAGAGGGAACTGCACTGTAAGGGTCTTCGTGTCAATGTGTCCCGTCACGAAGTCAGCTATCAGGGTGAGGTGAAGGAGCTGACCAGAAAGGAATTCGAGCTTCTGGAATATCTTATGGAGAACAAAGGACTGGTCATGTCCAGAAACCAGATCCTGTGCCATGTGTGGGGCTATGATTTTGACGGAGAAACAAGGACTGTAGATGTTCATGTACGGACTCTCCGACAAAAGCTGGGGGAAGCCGGAAATCTGATCGAGACAGTGCGTGGCGTGGGATACCGGATCGGAGATCATGTATGAAAAAGAAAATTCTGCATCATACAAGCATTATGATCATTTTTGCTGTTCTTGTCACGTTTCTTGCAGCAAGTGTGGTCACCTACAATAAATTAAACACATACATGCAGCGGGGAGTCCGTGAGGAAGCGCAGTATATCTGCCTTGCCATGGATGAGTATGGAGATTCCTTTCTCACAAAAAAGCTTCGGACAGTATCATCAAGTCGTGTGACTCTCATCCGTAAAGACGGAACCGTTCTCTACGATTCTGAGGCTTCTCCGAAAAAACTGGCAAATCACAGTGATCGTCCGGAATTTATACAGGCAGAAAAAAATGGAAAAAGCGAAAGTATCCGTTATTCAGAAACCTTTGCAAAAAAGACCTTTTATTATGCGGTGAAGCTGGATGACGGAAACGTGCTCCGTGTAGGAAAAACCGTAGACTCCATATATTCCACATGGATCTCAAGTCTTGCTGTGCTGGGACTTCTGATGCTCCTGGTACTGATCCTGGAGTTTGTTTTTGCACAGAGACAGACCAGAGAGCTGATCCGTCCGGTCAACGATCTGGATCTGGAGCATCCGCTGAACAATGTGTGCTATGAGGAGCTGCGTCCCCTTCTTGTGCGGGTGGATGAACAGAACCGGCAGATCCGGCAGCAGGTAAAAGAACTGAAGGAGGCAGAGGAGATCCGGAAGGAATTTTCTGCAAATGTTTCCCATGAGCTGAAGACCCCGCTGATGTCCATTTCCGGTTATGCGGAGCTTATGATGAACGGCATGGTTCCGGCAGATCATATACAGGAATTTTCCGGAAGGATCTACCATGAATCAATAAGACTTTCCAATCTGGTAGCGGATATCATCCAGCTTTCCAGACTGGATGAAAGCAACAGTGAGGTTCCTTTTGAAGAGGTGGATCTTTATGAGCTTGCGGAAGACGTAAGAAATAATCTCAGACATCCTGCCGGAAAGAAAAATATTTTCCTTGAGCTTGCCGGAAGTGCAGAGAAGATCAAGGGTGTCCGCCATGTACTCTATGAGATGCTTTTTAATATTGCAGACAATGCAGTTCGCTATACAGAACAGAATGGTCATGTGCGGATCATGGTAGGCAACCGGAAAGGGCATCCGTTCTACTGTGTGGCAGATGACGGGATCGGAATCCCGAAAAGTGAACAGGGAAGGATCTTTGAGCGCTTTTACCGGGTAGACAAAAGCCATTCCAGACAGACCGGCGGAACAGGTCTGGGGCTTTCCATTGTGAAGCATGGAGCAACGCTTCATCATGCACAGATCAACGTGGAAAGTGAACAGGGAGTTGGAACCAGGATGGAGATCGTTTTCCCGGAGAATACTTCTGACCGAAAATAAACTGAAAATAATCAGTAGGATTTCACGGTGAAGTGTAGTATAATAAAAAAAGGTTCAAAGGCCGGTCGGATGAGAATCTGACCGGCTTAAACTATGTATGGGAAAAAATCCCTGTATTTCTAAAAATCAGGAGGAACAAAATTATGAAAGAGCCGGTTCTGGTAGTAATGGCAGCAGGAATGGGAAGCCGCTACGGCGGACTGAAACAGATCGATCCTGTAGATCAGGAAGGTCATATCATCATGGATTTTTCCATTTATGATGCCGTACGTGCAGGCTTTAAGAAAGTGATATTCATCATAAAAAAAGAGAATGAACAGGATTTCCGCGATGCCATCGGCGACCGCTTAAGTGACAAGGTGGAGATCGTTTATGTGCATCAGGATCTCAACAACATCCCGGAAGGCTTCCAGGTTCCGGAAGGCCGTGTGAAGCCATGGGGAACCGGACATGCGGTATTAAGCTGTGCCGGAGAGATCGACGGACCGTTTGTGGTAATCAATGCAGATGATTATTATGGAACCCATGCCTTTAAGATGGCGTATGATTTCCTGATCCAGGCCCAGGAGGACACCGTACCTGCCCAGTATATGATGGTAGGCTACCGTCTTGAGAATACCCTGACAGACAACGGCTACGTTTCCAGAGGTGTCTGTGAGACAGATGAAAATGGATATCTTGCAGATATCAATGAGCGAACACACATTGAGAAACGTGACGGCGGAGCAGCCTACACAGAGGACGATGGAAAAACCTGGACAAGTCTCCCGGGAGAGACTCCGGTATCCATGAACATGTGGGGATTCACCGGCGGATTTATGAAAGAGCTGGTAAAACGCTTCCCGGTATTCCTTGAAAAGAGCATCCCGGAAAATCCTCTGAAATGCGAATATTTCCTTCCGTTTGTAGTTGACGAGCTCCTCCAGGAAAAAAAGGCAGCAGTCAGGGTCCTTACCACACAGGATAAATGGTACGGAGTGACCTATAAAGAGGACAAACCGGTAGTGGTAGCCGCGATCCAGAATCTGAAGGATCAGGGACTTTATCCGCAGGGACTCTGGGATTAAGTAGTAAACCTGGTTTTCTGCTATTGTGGAAACAAAGGAACAGTGCTAAAATAAACAGGAACAGTTAGATCCAATAGAGGAGGAGAAAAACTATGGCAATTTTAGTAACAGGTGGAGCAGGATACATTGGAAGTCATACCGTTGTAGAGCTGCAGAGCGCAGGATATGATGTTGTAGTAGTTGACAATTTATGCAATTCCAGTGAGAAGGCTCTGGACAGAGTATCCAAGATCACAGGCAAACCGGTGAAATTCTATAAAGCAGATATCCTGGACCGCGATGCATTAAATGAAGTTTTTGACAAAGAAGAGATCGACTCCTGTATTCATTTTGCAGGACTGAAAGCAGTTGGTGAATCTGTTGCCAAGCCGTGGGAGTATTATGAGAACAATATCGCAGGAACCCTTACTCTTGTAGACGTGATGAGAAAACATAATGTTAAAAATATTATTTTCTCTTCCTCAGCAACCGTATACGGAGATCCGGCAATGATCCCGATCACCGAGGAGTGCCCGAAGGGACAGTGTACCAACCCATATGGCTGGACCAAATCCATGCTGGAGCAGATCCTTACAGACATCCAGAAGGCAGACCCGGAGTGGAACGTAGTTCTTCTTCGTTACTTCAACCCGATCGGTGCTCATAAGAGCGGAACCATCGGTGAGAATCCAAATGGTATCCCGAACAACCTGATGCCATATATCACACAGGTAGCAGTAGGCAAGCTGAAAGAGCTTGGCGTATTCGGAAACGATTACGATACACCGGATGGAACAGGTGTCCGTGACTACATCCACGTAGTAGACCTTGCCAAGGGCCATGTAAAAGCCCTTAAGAAGCTGGAAGACAATTCTGGATTAAGCATCTACAACCTTGGAACCGGAAAAGGCTACAGTGTTCTTGATATCGTTAAGAACTTTGAGGCAGCTACCGGCGTCAAGATCCCATATGTGATCAAACCACGCCGCCCAGGCGACATCGCAACCTGCTACTCCGATGCAACCAAAGCTGAGAAAGAGCTTGGCTGGAAGGCAGAGAACGGAATCCGCGAGATGTGTGCAGACTCCTGGAGATGGCAGAGCCAGAACCCTAATGGATATGAGGCTTAAGGAACAGAAAGCTTAATTACATAAAAACATAAAAGCGATATAAAACACGGCAGACAGCCCCGGAGGGATGTCTGCCGTGTTGTTTTTTTGAGGGTAAAAAAGTCGCTTATCATTTCCATAAGCGACAAACAGGCCGGAAACCCGTATAAATGAGGACTTCCGGCCTGCTTTGACCATAATTCTGACTGCTAATAGTTCAGCTTTTCCATGCACTTCTGCTTTTGTTTTATGCTGCTGTGCACATAAATATCCATGGTGATCTTGACGGACGAATGTCCCAGAATTTCAGAAAGTGTCTTGCTGTCAAATCCCATTTCCGTACAACGGGTGGCAAAAGCATGCCGGAGAGAATGAATGTTGATACTGGGGATTTCACATTGCTGAAGGAGCTTCTGGAATTTACGCTGTATATTTCTGGGCTCCATACATTTACGATTCGTACCCGTCAGCAGGTATGAATCAGGTTCAGCAGCAATCCGCTTCATTTTTTTCAATAAAAAATCAGGGATTGGAATATCCCTGATGGATGAGACTGATTTAGGAGGACCTATCATTAAAACGGTTTTGGGTTCGTCATCAGATTCACCAGAATAATCAAGATTTTTTATCCGTGAGATCGTTCGCCTTATATGAAGCAGTTTTTTATCAAAATCAATATCTTCCCACCGGATACCGCTGAGCTCGCCAACGCGGATCCCTGTATAAATACATAGCAGGATGCCGATGGGAAATTCTGAGTCCTCAGCAGAGAGAACTGTGATCAGCTTTGTGAGATGTTCATGAGAAATAAGCTGAAAAGGACTGGTATTTATTTTGGGATACCGAAATTCAAGCTGTGAAAGATTCAAATACCCCTGTTTTTCACCATAGCGTAAAATACTGTGGAACAGGATCAGAAGATTTTTGATGGTACGTGGCGAAAGCCCCTGCTGTTTCAGCTTTTCAGAGAAGGTATATACAGAAGCAGAAGAGATGTATCTCAGCGGCGTATCACCAAATTCCGGAAGGATATGTGTATCAAGAAGTGTTTCGTAGCAAGCATAGGTGCTGAGCTTTACAGCATAACGCATGGATAACATCCATTCTTCACTGAGGTTTCGAAATACATAACACTTTCCCGGAGAGTTTTGAAGATTATTCTGACATAAAACAGCCAGCTTTTTCTTTTTTACAGCCTCGTATGTACGACCATACAGATATCCGTACTGGATACGTCCATTCTGGTCACGACATTTTTCATAGCGTGCTTCCCATCGGCCATCTTTTCTTTTTCTGATATTTTCCCCTTTTCTAGGCATAATCGTAGTCTCCTTTTCGCACTATTATAGCAAAAGTCTGACCATTTTTGTGACCACTAATAAGCGAAAAAAAGGAAAATTTGTCGTATATAAAAAAAATCAACCGAAAAAACCTGCATTTTTGGTCGAAAGTGGTGCATTTTTCGTATCTTGACAGTGACAGTGTGCAATGCTATCATTGATTAAGATTCAAAAACTATGCAATTTGAGAGAAAATCACCTGTCGCTTATGGAAATGATAAGTGACAAAAATAATAATTTAGATAAGTTATATTATAATGATTTTTCTTTGCAAAAAACGGAGAACCAAAATGAAAGAACCGGAAACCGGCAAAAAAGAAAACACCGGAAAAAGCGGCTACAGCATCACAACCTGGCGACTGCATCTCTGGTGCAGACATCCGGAATGGCTGCGGACCACACAGGAATTTTATAACCGGATCGCTGAATTTTATTACAACCTGCTTCTGGATCATACGGATCTCTGGGAAATGGGAAGCCAGCAGACTTTACGCGAGCTGGAGATCATGAGCATTCCGGGACGAGGCGGACGCATACCATCAGATCCCCTCCCCTGGCAAAAGGTTCCACTGTATTTTCGAAGAGCAGCAGCCAATGAAGGAATTGCTTCAGCCAAAAGCTATCTCAGCCATTTTGCCCAGGATGAGAAGATTGGCAGAGCAGAGAAACTAAATGCAGCAGTTACTTATTACAAAGGAATGTATCAGGATTTTTCCGCTAAAAAGATCACGTTGCGTGTCTGGACAGGAGACACATGGACCTGGATGCATTGCCGGCTGTCAGGCAGAGACTTTCCGGAAAACGCCAGACTCATGTCCCCATCCGTAGTTTTTGAATACAAATATGACATGCTGCATGTTCCAGTACGTCAGAACAATGAAAATACAGCAACCGTACGTCAGAGGATGCAGGCAGGATGCAGGATACTCTGTATTCAGTTTACAAACAGTGATGCCTTTGCGGTAGGCGTTGTTCTGGACGGAACCGGTCAGGAGATTGCAGTGAAGTTCTGGAAAGGCGGAAAGGAATACAGCCACCATTGCAGAAAGCTTCTGGAAAAGATCCAGAAGTCCCAGGAAGCAACCGGAGGCAGACAGACAGGCAGAGTTGATCAGAAATACTGGATGCATCTGAAACATCTTTCTGAACACTATGGACACCAGGTCACAAGCCAGATCTTACGTTTTGCCGTAGAGCAGGACGTTTCTGTGATCGTACTTCCACGTTATAACCAGGAATATTCCAGAAACGTCATGAAAGGCTCAGGAAACTGGGGCCCGCTCCACTTAAGCACCAGGATCCGCCAGTACCTGGACTACAAAGCCTGGAAAAACGGAATCATCGTTATCGAAGTCCACGCCACCGGCATCAGCACAAACTGTGCCAGATGCGGCGCAGAAATCATTCGGACTGACACCAGAACAGAACTATGCTGCTGCGCCAATGGACATCAGACGAACCGATATCTGAATGCTGTGAGAAATCTCGGGAAAAAGTGCCTGACACAGTTTGGACGTGGGGCATGAAGGGAAGAACAAAAGAAACAGAACAGAATATCAGTATGAAAAGCGAGCAGGTGGATTGACCTTATGGCATGTCAGAAAACAGATGTCATAAGGTCAGTGCATCGGCTTTGCCGTGCTGACAAAAAGAAAGCGAAAGCAAAACACGGTGTATATCAGTGATAAACACCGTCGGGTTGAATACCGCCTGTCGTGTGTGTACCTGAAGAAGGTGCGGGCACGGCGAAGAATGTGCCGGCTTTTGAGTTGGGGAGTGTATTCGAAGTTATGAAAAATAAAAACTTGATTTTTATGGAAACTAAAGTGAATAAAAATTAAGGAGAAAAAATATGAAAGTATGTCTTGTAGGATCATCAGGAGGACATCTTACACATTTATATATGTTAAAACCTTTTTGGAAAAACAAAGATAGGTTTTGGGTTACTTTTGACAAGGAAGATGCCAGAAGTCTTTTGGAAGATGAAAAGATGTATCCCTGTTATTATCCGACTAATAGAAGTCTGAAAGCGTTGATTAAAAATACCAGAATCGCATGGAAAGTACTACGTAAAGAAAAACCGGATTTGATTATTTCATGTGGGGCAGCAGTTGCAGTTCCTTTTTTTTATCTTGGAAAACTTATGGGATCCAAATTGATTTACATTGAAGTGTTTGACCGTATTGATAAATCTACGATGACGGGAAAAATGGTATATCCGATTGTAGATAAATTTATTGTTCAGTGGGAAGAACAGAAAAAAGTATATCCGAAAGCAATCAATCTTGGAAGCATTTTCTAAAAAAGTGAAGGCGGAGAGCACTATGATTTTTGTGACGGTAGGAACACATGAGCAGCCATTTAATCGGCTGATTCAGAAAATAGATGAATTAAAGAAAGACGGCATTATAAACGAAGATGTAATTATCCAGACTGGCTTTAGTACATACGAGCCGAAATACTGTCAGTGGAGTAAGTTGATTCCATATCAGCAGATGGTGAAAAATGTGGCCGACGCCCGTATTGTAATCACTCACGGTGGCCCGGCTAGTTTTATCATGCCACTACAGATAGGTAAAACTCCCATAGTTGTGCCGCGTCAGCATCGGTTCAATGAGCATGTGAATGACCATCAAGTTGAGTTCGCAAGAAATGTGGCGCAGAGAATGGAAACGATTATTCCGGTAGAGGATATTGAAACATTGGGGGATATCATAACGAACTACGACCAAATTGTTGCTGGCATGGGACATGGTATGAGCAGTAATAATGCAAAGTTTAATGAAGAACTTGAAAAACTTGTAGATGAATTGTATTGAGGATGGATGGATGAGAAAAGTTGGAATCATGTCGATGCAGCGCATTGCAAACTACGGTTCGTTTTTGCAGGCATATGCATTGAAGCAGCTAATTGAGGAAGTTGACTGTAATGTAGAATTTGTGGATTACCATGTAGGTGCTCCAGTAATTACAGAAAATGCAGATAGTAAAAACAAGGTTGTCCGAAAGATAGAAAAGGGGCTGGAAACCTTTCGGTATCGGGCTCCTCTTGCACACAAATTATCGTTCATCCGATATAAACAGTCTTTCGCTCAAAAGTATATGCCACTTTTAGGGATTACGGATGAAATGAACTACAATCCGACAGTGGATTGTCTTGTGATTGGCAGTGACGAGGTTTTTAACTGTATTCAAAAAAATTCCAATGTAGGCTATTCGCCAGAATTGTTTGGAAAAAATAACCATGCGAAGAAACTTATCACTTATGCAGCGTCTTTCGGTAATACCACATTGGAAAAGCTGGAAAAGTATAAAAAGGCCAATGAAGTCGGAGCTTTGTTGAAGAAGTTTGACGCGATTTCTGTACGAGATGCTAATTCAGGAACTATTGTAGAACAGCTCACTGGGAAAGAACCAGTGTACAATCTGGATCCGGTTCTGACCTATGATTACATGAATTGCTGCGACAAAATCCCACAGGTTCAGACTAATGAGAAGTATTTGATTCTGTACGCGTATGCAGGTCGTATTTCCAATGATGAGGCAGATTGGATTGCTGCTTATGCAAAGAAAAAGAATTTGAAGGTATATGCAATTGGTGGTATCCAAAAATGTGCAGACCGATTCGTGGACTGCTCACCCTTTGAGGTTCTGGCCTATTTCAGAAATGCAGAAGAAGTTATTACCGATACCTTCCACGGCAGTATCTTCTCGGTGATCACACATCGGCCGTTTACAACATTGATTCGCAAGAGTGTAGGTAACAGCTATGGTAATGAAGAAAAGTTGAGCGATTTGCTAAAGCGACTGGGACTGGCCAATCGGATGACAACGAAAATTGAAGATACAGAAAACATCAATGAAAAGGCGATTGATTACGCGAAAGTTGATGAGCAGTTGAAAGCACATAGAGAAGTGGCGAAGGATTATCTGAGAAAAAATTTAGAGGAATAAAATGGAGAACATATCGAGGATAAAAGAGAAATGTGTGGGATGTAAAAGCTGTGAGCAAAGCTGCCCAAAACACTGTATCTCTATGGTAGAAAACAAAGAGGGATTTTGGTATCCGTCTGTTGATGAAAAAAGCTGCATCGAGTGCAAGGTGTGCTTGAAAAAGTGTCCAGTAGAAAATACGGAATTTCATCGGAATGAGCCACATAGAGTTTGGGCGTGGCGCAATAAAAATGATGTGGATATTATGCGCTCTGCATCTGGCGGTGCGGCGGATAGTGCAGCGAAAACTATATTGCAAATGGGCGGTGTGGTTTATGGTGCTGCCTATGATGAGCAGCTGGCAGTAAGCCACATTGAAGTGACAGATGAAGCAGAAAGAGAGAACCTACAGTCATCTAAGTATGTTCAGTCTGACCCGAAAGATAGCTACACAAAGGTCAAACAGCGTTTGTCAGAGGGAAAAACGGTACTTTTTACAGGAACTCCCTGCCAGATTGCAGGTCTGTATGCTTTTTTGGGTGGCAATCCAGAAAATCTATATACAGTTGACTTGATTTGCCACGGTGTGCCTTCGCCGAAGTTCTTCAAAAAGTATCTGGAATACCAGAACAAGCAGACGGCTGGCAGAGTAATCTATTTCAACTTCCGTTCCAAAGACAAGAGAGGTTGGGGAACACAATACCTGCTAAAGACAAAGACAAAGACAAAGACAAAGACAAAGACACTCTCCCTTGATCGCTATGGAAAACATTTTATGGATGGCGACTGCTATAGGGAGAGCTGTTATAAGTGTGCTTATGCTAATACGAGCCGTGTAGGAGATTTGACAGTGGGTGATTTCTGGGGAATTACAAAGAGCCATCCGAGCTTCAATTCTCCAAAGGGCGTGTCCAGTGTATTTGTAAATACCGAAAAAGGTCAAAAGCTCTTTGAAATGATGCGAGTTCTTGCAGAAGTAGAAGAAGCAACGTTGGAAGAGGGCATGGTGAAGCAGCATAATCTGGTGCAGCCGAGCAACAGGCCTGTGACTAGAGATACTTTCTATAAGAGCATCGATGAACCAGGCTTTATAGAGAATATAAAGGTTGGCTTTCAGCCAAAAGCACGGTTGAAATCTGTGCTGCCGAATAAACTGATTCAAAAAATAAAATCTCTTTGAGATTTTGTGGAGGAAGAATATATGGGAGAGCCTATAAGAGTTTTGCATATCTTGCAGCGAATGGAAGCTGGCGGTACGCAGGCTTTGTTGATGAATATATACCGGAAAATTGACAGAACGAAAGTACAGTTTGATTTTTTGGTCGTTTATAAGGAAAAACAGTTTTACGATGATGAAATTGAAAAAATGGGTGGACATGTTTACAAACTGTCTTTCCGGGAGGATTTGGACCTTCCTAAATTTCAAAAAGATTTGGCAGTTTTCTTTGCTCAGCATCACGAATATAAAATTGTTCATTGTCACGCCTACACGATTGGATATTTCTGCCTGAAAGCTGCAAAGAAAGCAGGTATCCCCGTCAGAATTGCTCATTCACATAATAATGAGACAGTACACGATATAAAATATTTACCCAAATTATTCATGCAGCGACTGTTTACTCTGAATGCAACAGATCTTTTTGCGTGCTCGAACGAAGCTGGTAAATATTTGTTTAAGGATAAGCCTTTCCGGGTGTTAAAGAATGCGATTGACTCTCAGCAGTTTATTGCAAATGAGAATACGCGGAGAGAAGTCAAACAGGAGCTTGGGTTAGAGAATAAATTTGTGGTCGGTCATGTTGGGCGGTTGCATCCACAGAAGAACCACGATTTTTTGATTGAAGTTTTTGCGGAAATCAAAAATAAAAAGCCAGACGCAGAATTGATTCTTGTAGGTACCGGACCATTGGAAGAAAAGGTGCGTAGCAAGGTTGCGGACAAGGGTCTGACAGAGAGTGTGCAGTTTCTGGGCAACCGTAAAGATATGAACAGAGTCTATCAAGCAATGGATATTTTTGTTTTTCCGTCTCTGTTTGAGGGTCTGGGAATTGTGGCGATTGAAGCGCAGGCGGCAGGCGTTCCCATTGTTTGCTCTGAGGGACTTCCGCCAGAAACAGATATTACGCCGATCTACCGCAAATTGTTGTTGAGTGATGGCGCCGAAAAATGGGCAAAGGTTGTAATTGAAATGGCACAAAGTTCAGAGGCGCATACGAATATGCAAAAATATATCATAGATGCAGGGTTCGATATGAGTGCAACAGCAAAGAATATGGAAGAATATTATTTGGAAAAAGAGGTTCGGATTAGGGAGAAAATCTAATGATTACAATATTCACACCTACATTTAATAGAGCGGAATTGTTGTCGGTATTAAAAAATAGTATAGATGCCCAGGTATGCACGGATTTCGAGTGGATCATTGTGGACGATGGATAGACAGACGATACAAGGAGACTTGCAGCGGTATGGATGAAGCAAAAACTTCCATATCGGCTAAAGTATATTTGGCAGGAAAACCAGGGAAAGCAAAGTGCTTTTAATACTGCAGTAAAAGAAGCTATCGGTGAATGGCTCATTTGTGTGGATAGTGATGACCATTTAACAAAACTACTAATACTTATACTATTCATCATTATGATAATACATGGAAAAGTAAGAAAGATAAAATCAAAAAGAAAGCTATGCAAATTGGCACGCATATAATTGGTGAGGAAAATAGAGCGCGTTTAGTAGCTTTAAAACAAAAAAAGTGAGTTATAATCATGAAAAAACATATTAGCTTTTTAATTATGAATATGGAAAAGGGTGGTGGAACTGAAAGAGTTACATCAGTTATTGCCAACAAATTAAGGGAAAAAGGATTTATTATTTCAATAATAAGTTGTAGAAATGGTAGAAAAAGTTTATATCCTTTAGAAGAAGATATATCACTCTTGTCGCTAGAAGGAGAAAAAATTTCAAATTCAACAATTAGAAAATGTAAAAATGTAATTTCTTTAAAAAGAATTGTAAAAGAAAAGAAAATCGATATTTTAATTGCGGTTGATGTTGCACTATATATTTATATATTGCCTTTGCAAAAAATGAAATTATGTAAAGGCATTGCATGGGAACATTTCAATTGTCATATTACACCTAATGGATTAGTTGGAATTTCTAGAAAATTAGCAACAAGATATGCAGATTGTGTTGTTGTACTTGGAAAAAGAGATTATAATAGCTA
>NZ_JAMOYY010000026.1:0-45613 GCF_023669475.1 Blautia sp. MB18-30
TATCTTTACTACAATCTGTATCGGGCTTGTTTTGTATCAGTGTGAATTATTGACTATTATCGAAAAATATTTTATTTCTGGTTTACCAGGTCGAATTCGTCGGTGATCTCTTTGGATGGTGCCTTGGTAATGAGGCTGACGATGATGTTTGCTGCAATAGCCACCAGGAATGCGGGAAGAAGTTCATAGATTCCCCAGGCGCCGCCGAGCGTGCTGATTCCGTATTTCCAGATAAATACCATGGAACCGCCGCAGATCATTCCTGCCAGGGCTCCCTGCCAGTTGGAACGTCTCCAGAATAATGCCAGAAGTACCACCGGGCCGAATACGGCTCCGAAGCCTGCCCAGGCAAAGGATACGATAGTAAACACAGAACTGTTCGGGTCGCGGGCAATAAACATGGCTACTATTGCGATGAGAAGAAGCGTGATCTTATCGGCTACCATGCTTTCTTTTTTTGTTTCTTTATCCTTCAGGATACTTCCGAGAAGGTCGGAAGAAACTGCTGAGGATGCTGCCAGGAGCTGAGAATCTGCAGTTGACATGGTGGATGCCAGGATTCCTGCAAGGATGAGTCCGGCAAGGATTGCTGCAAATACACCATGTTTACTGAGAAGATCTGCGATCTGAACGATAATTGTCTCAGATGCGGAGCCTTCCAGAAGGTCAAACTCTCCTGCTGCTGTCATTCCAAGTCCTACCACACCGATCAGTACGGCTACTGCCAGTGAGATCACTACCCATGTAGTTGCTACTCTTCTGGAAAGTGTAAGCTTCTCTTCGTCTTCGATCGCCATGAAACGAAGAAGAATATGCGGCATTCCGAAATATCCAAGTCCCCATGCAAGCATGGAAATGATATTAAGCAGTGGATATGCCTGTTCTGTTCCGGTTGTTGGATTATATGTAGTAAACATAGTCAGATATCCGGGCAGTGATCTTGCATGGTCTGCAACTGCTTCAATACCACCTGCTGTGCTGATCCCGAATACAAATACGATCACAAGAGCGATGGACATGATGATACTCTGGATAAAGTCCGTAGTAGATGCTGCCAGGAATCCTCCCAGTGTGGTGTATCCAACGATGACCAGTGCACTGATGATCATAGCTGGCAGATATTTTACACCGAAGAGACTTGCAAAAAGTTTACCACAGGCTGCAAATCCGGAAGCTGTATACGGAATAAAAAAGATCACGATAAAAATCGCTCCGATAGACTGCAGGATCTTTTTTTCATCTCTGTAACGATTACTGAAAAAGGATGGCAATGTAATAGAATTTCCTGCCACATGTGTGTAGCGGCGGATTCTTTTTGCCACGATCCTCCAGTTTACGTAAGTTCCGATCGCAAGGCCAATGGCTGTCCAGCCTGCATCTGCAATACCGGTAAGATAAGCAAGTCCCGGCAGGCCCATCAGAAGCCAGCTGCTCATGTCAGAAGCCTCTGCACTCATAGCTGTGACAAGTGGGCCAAGCTTTCGTCCTCCAAGATAGAAATCAGAACTGTCATTATTGTTCTTGGAGCAAAGATAACCTACAAAGATCATTGCACCCAGATAGACGATAATGGCTGCCATTATACAAATATGTGCTGTTGTCATTGTTTCTCTCCCTTCCATGTTTCTGCTTTAAAATCACAAAACATGAGGGATTTTGCTTATGCATCCCCATGCTTTCTGCTTTTAAACCAGTTTTACACATATTTATAAATTTTATTATATTAACTTTAGAAAGTAAAGAGGATTTTTCGTTTTTTTACATAAAAAAGTATTTTATATGAAGAAAAAGGGCTGAAC
The DNA here is from genome assembly GCF_023669475.1 of Blautia sp. MB18-30. Lineage (NCBI taxonomy): Bacteria > Bacillati > Bacillota > Clostridia > Lachnospirales > Lachnospiraceae > Blautia > Blautia sp. MB18-30. The sequence goes on from NZ_JAMOYY010000026.1 coordinate 1,800, forward strand.
CATATAAGGCGGCCCAGCTCTTTTTCAAAATCTCTGTTTATTTTTCTTCCATACGCTTCTGCACATCTTCCACTGTATATGCAAGCTTCTCAACATCCTCGGAATAAGTCAGCCCCTCCTTCTCAGCCAGAGCTTTCAGAACACCGATCGTTTTCTGAAGATGCATGTAGTTTCCTGCGGAGGAACCACCTGTCAGCGCGATTATTCTCTGTAATAGTTCATGAACATGTTCATTTCCGGGCTGTCCTGATTATATACTACAACACCTATTGTATATTGGATATCTCCGTCTTCGACAACAGCAGAATGCCCAGTACTTTAAAGTTTTTAAAAATCATACTGTTTTGTGCATTTCCTTATTTTTCCGTTACATAATGGCAGGCTACTTCATGTCCGGACTCTACTTCTGTGAGCACAGGACGGATCGTCCTGCATTTCTCCATGCAGTGTTCGCAACGATTCTGGAATGGACAGCCATGAGGAACATCCAGAGGGCTGGGGGCCTCACTTTCGATGCTCTCGATCTTTTTGTTCTGATCCATATGAATGGAAAACTGTGCCCCCAGAAGAGCCTGTGTATATGGATGAAGAGACTTTTCCGTAACATCCTCTCCCGGAATTACCTCCACGATATTCCCGAGGTACATGACAGCAATCTGATGAGCAAAGGAACGGATCAGAGCCAGGTCATGGCAGATAAAAAGCATGCTGATGTTTTTCTCCTTCTGGAGACGCACCAGAAGACGGATCACGGATTCCTGTACGGAAACATCGAGTGCAGAGGTAGCCTCGTCACATACCAGGATCTCCGGCTCCAGGGAAAGTGCCCGGGCAATACTGATACGCTGACGCTGACCACCACTCATGTTATGGGGATAGCGGTCTGTAAAATCTTCAGGAAGTTCTACCATTTTCAGGAGTTCTCTGGCCTTGGATTCCTTTTCGCTTCTTTTCAGCTTTCCGTAATTGATCAGAGGTTCTGTGAGAATATCCACGATCTTCATTTTCGGGTCAAAGGACGCCAGCGGATCCTGGAAGACCATCTGCATGTTCTGACGGTTCAGCCAGGTTTCTTTTTTGGAAAGATCAGAGAGGTTTTTTCCATGGTAAAGGATCTCTCCGCTGGTCGGTTTGTCAAGAGAAATGACCATGCGGACAAAGGTTGATTTACCGCAGCCACTTTCTCCTACGATTCCCAGAGTTTTTCCTTTATAAACGTTCAGGTTCACATCGTTGCAGGCTATTAAAGTTCTGCCGCCGGAAGCAGGAAACTGTTTTACGATATGTTTTGCACTGAGTACGATATCGGATTCCTTAAACATAACGCTGTCCCTCCATTTCCGGCACTGCAGCCAGCAGTTTCTTTGTATAGTCACTGGTCGGATGCTCCATGACCTCATCTCGTGTTCCCTGATCCACAACTTTTCCGTTCTGCATAACAACAAGCTGATCAGCCATATAGGCTGCTACGCCAATGTTATGGGTAACAATGATGATACCGGTTCCGAAATCATCACGAAGCTCCATCATCTGGCGTACGATCTGTGCCTGTGTGGTAACATCCAGCGCACTGGTCGGCTCATCTGCAAGAAGCAGCTCCGGGTTAAAAGTCATGGCCATGGCAATACCAACTCGCTGGCGCATACCACCGGAAAGCTGGTGAGGATAACTTTTCATGATATTTTCCGCGTCCGGAAGACGCATTTTCTGAAGCATGGAGCATCCCTTCTTCCATGCTTCTGCTTTGGATACATCTGTATGTGTACAGATATATTCCACATACTGACTTCCGATCTTACGGATAGGGTTCAGAGTTCCGCCGCAGTCCTGGAAGATCATGGAAATGCGGGTACCCCTTAAATTTCTCCATTCATTCTTTGTATTGGAAAGCAGAGAATGTCCGTGAAACTGAATATCTCCGGTGCTGACCCGGCCACCTCCGCCAAGTGCGCCGAGGACAGCACGGATCACGGTTGTTTTTCCACTTCCACTCTCGCCTACCACACTGATGATCTCCCCCTTCTTCATGGAAAGGTTGAAATGTTCAATGGTAGGTGCCTGTTTTCCGTACCGAACGGAAAGATCCTTGATCTCAAGCATAAATAAGCGCTCCTTTACTCGGCAAGAGTGATATCCTTTGTCAGCCAGTAATAATCCATTGGATACATCTTAACACCTGTTACCTTTTTGTTGGAGAAGAGGTAGGTTGTCTCATAACCAAAGAATACAGTTGCAGCATCATCCATGATATCCTGCTGAATATCGATGATGAGATCTTTTCTCTTGTCCTCATCAAATGTCTGCGCAAGCTCGTCAAGAAGCTTGTCAACCTCCGGGTTATTGTATCCTGCAGTATTGTTTGCAGAGGAGCTGTACCAGTTCTCTCTTAAGTAGTTCTCAGGGTCTCCAGTGTTTGCTACCAGCACGTTCCAGATCAGAAGGTCATACTGACCGGAATCTCTCATGTCAAGAAGTGTCTCATAACTTACTGTATTCAAGTTTACGTTGATACCGATCTCCTTCAGACTGGCCTGTGCTGCCTGTGCGTATACACCAAGCTCGGCACGGCTTGTGTAGATAACAAAATCAAGAACAAGAGGATCTCCGTCAGGAGTTTCTACAAATCCGTCACCGTCAACATCTTTGTATCCGGCCTCATCAAGGATCTTCTTTGCGCTGTCCGGATCATAGGAATTCTCATCCTTCAGATCATCGAATCCAAAGTCAAGTGTTGGAGGAACCGGTGCTTTACCAGCTGTTGCACCACCCTCAAGAAGAGTGTTGCAGTATGTTTCCTTGTCAAGACCACGAAGAAGTGCCTGGCGAAGAGCCTTATCGCTGAGTGCATGATCCTCGTTCTGGTTCATGAATGCATAGGTGGAACGAAGAGACTGAAGCTCCTGGATGTCGTAATTGTCATTTCCCTCAAACTCAACCAGGTTCTCTGTTTTCAGGTTGTAAGCGATATCGATCTCACCTGTCTGAAGAGCCATGGAACGTGTTGTCTGGTCATCCACACATTTCAGTGTAACTTTATCAAGGGGAACTTCTCCATCCCAGTAGTTCTCATTTTTTACTACGATACAGGAATCCGTCGGGCTGAAGGACTCTACTGCATAAGGTCCTGTACAGATCGGTCCTTCCATGGCAAATGTAGAATCATCTACATTTGTATCTACGATCAGAAACAGCGGGTCTGCAAGGCATCCGGCCATGTTTGCATTTGCTCTGTTCAGATGGAAGATCAGGTTCTGTCCGTCAACCTCGAGGCTGTCGAGATCAAAGAATTCCGGAACACGGTCACTCTTTTCAGCGGTACGTTCGATGGAGGCTTTTACCATCTCCGGTGTCATGTCGTCACCGTTGGAGAATTTTACGCCCTCACGGATCTTGAAGGTCCATGTTTTTCCATCGTCACTGTTTTCCCACTCTTCCGCAAGACATGGAACGATCTCACCGTTCTCATCGAATTTTGTGAGGCACTCGCCGATCGCATAACGGGATACAACCCAGCTAAAATACTGCTCTGTCGGCTCCAGTGTATCTGCAAAGCTTGTTACTCCGATGGTGATTTCCTTATCACTTTTTTTGTCACCTTTTGCCTGAGCCACTGTTGCCATTGAAAGGGTCATCATACATGCAAGTGTAGCAGCCAGCACTTTTTTAACTACATTATTTCTCATTTCATCCTCCTAAAGATAATATACTGATTATATGGTGTTGGTTTGTTACAGAGTTGTTTTATTGATCCTGGCGCGGATCCAGTACATCACGGATGCTGTCTCCAAGCATGTTGAAAACAACAACACAGATCACGATAGCGATACCAGGGTAGATCATAAGCCATGGCGCCTTTGCCATGTAGGTTCTTCCTTCATTCAGCATCAGTCCCCACTCCGGTGTCGGCGCAGTTGCACCAAATCCCAGGAATGAAAGGGAAGCCAGCTCCAGCATCATAGTTCCGATATCTGCTGCCGCAGTTACCACCATCTGGGTTACCATGTTGGGAAGAATGTGTACAAGAAGAATTTTCCAGGTCTTTGTTCCGTTTACTATAGCTGCCTCTATGTAAAGACTCTTCTTGACTTTCAAGACCATACTTCGTGCAAGACGGGCATATTTTGTCCAGCTTACAGCCGCAATGGAAATAACGGCATTGACCAGGTTTGGTCCAAGCATACCGGCAATGGCAATGGCCAGTACAAGCCCAGGGAAGGAGATCATCATATCTGCGATACGCATGATCACTGCATCCACAACGCCGCCGAAATATCCGGCAATAACTCCTAAAAATGTACCGATGACAAAGATCACTGCAACCAGACATAAGGTCATGATCAGAGAGGTTCTTGTTCCGAAGATAACACGGGAAAGAAGATCTCGTCCAAGCTTATCCGTTCCGAACGGATGAGCGGAGCTTGGCTCCTGCAGTGATTCGGTCATAACTGCATTCAGTGGATCATATGGTGAGAGCTGCGGCGCAAAGATCGCAATTCCGATCACCACGAGACCCAGAATGAAGAAAAGAGTGAACTGTTTATTTTCTTTGAATGTTCGTAATACCTTTTTCAATTATCTATCCTCCTTAAGTCTTGGATCGAGATAAGTATAGGACAGATCCACAAGCAGGTTGATGCACATGTACAGGATCGCGATCCAAAGTACATAGCCCTGTACAAGAGGATAGTCACGACAGGAAATCGCCTTTACTGCCATATTTCCCATTCCAGGCCAGTTGTAAATGATCTCTACAACTGCAGTACCTCCCAGAAGACTTCCAAGGGAAAGTCCCAACAGCGTTACCAGCGGAAGCATAACATTAGGAAGGACGTGTTTCCAGAGAATGACGCTTTCCTTGATTCCACGCATTCTTGCACCTGTGACATAATCCTGATGAAGTTCCTCCAGCACTGCACTTCTTACCTGTCTGGTATATTTTGCAGACATGGCAAGTGCAAGAGTCAGCGCCGGGAGGATCATGGATTTAAAATCCGTACTGCCTCCTGCAACATTGATCCAGCGAAGCTGAACACCAAAGATGCTGAGAAGGATCAGGCCCAGCCAGAAGCTTGGAACAGATACTCCCACAAAGGTAATTCCTCTCACAAAATAATCCGGGAATTTGTTCTGATATACAGCGGCCAGGATTCCAAGCGGTATGGAAATAATGACCATCATCAGAAGTGCCAGCAACGACATCCTCAGCGTCGGCCAGAAACAGGATACCAGTTTATCTGTTACCGGCATTTTGAAAGAATAGGACTGTCCCATATCTCCTGTAACAACACCCTTCAGCCAGGAACCATACTGCACGAGAAAGGGCTGATCAAGGCCAAGCTCATGTCTTGTCTGTTCCAGAAGCTCTGGTGTAGGAAGATTACCACACTCTGTCAGCATGATCTCCGCAGGATCACCAGGTGACAGGTAGGTCAGTCCAAATGTGAAAAAGCTGATTCCAAATAATACAATGATGATCTGGAGAAATCTTTTTCCTACTTGTTTCTTTGTCACGTTTTACTCCTTTCCTCATTTGATGCGATTTTAACATTGCCGTTTTAATTTAGTTAGATAAAAGAAACTATTGGATTCTTAATATGCAGAATATGCATGGAATTTTAGAAAATTTGCACGAAAAAAGCCCGTGACGAAATACGGGCACACAAAATAAATATGCTTCCTATCTTCCGTAAGAATCATTTTAAAACAATTGCAAGCAGGTCTCCTGACTTAGGATCCTTACCCTCAGACACCTTCCCGGTCTATTTCTCACGCACTCGACCAGTGGTACTTTGTCTGAGGATTTCCCCTTACAGTGACGGGATCGTACCGGATTTACACCGGTTTCCCTATTAATCCTCTCAGAACTTACAACGGCTGATGTGAAAATCAGCAAATGCTGTCAAATTACTGAAACATTATATGATAAAACTATAGTTTATGTCTATGGAAAAATGTTATATTTTTAGAAAACTCATAAATTTTGTTAAAGATGCTTGAATTGTATATATCCCCCATGGGGGATTTGACAATTGGATTTATCTGATCTGCTAAAAAAACACGGATTTTACCTCGCTATTTTTACAAATAGAATAGCAAATGGTAAAACCCGGTTTTCTTACTGTTTCAATATGATTTCAGACAGAAGCGTTCTGAAAAGGTTGTTTACTATCAGGTCAGAGTCTCCGTGATCGCTGCATATGCGATCATTGGTCCGTCTTCAATAATGTTCAGACTGGCTGTCTGATAAAGTACGACTCCGTTTTCAGTTGCAATAGATGTGTAAAGTAAATTTCCATAGTAATCTCTCAGTTCACCCAATTCTTCTCCCTTAAAGAAGTACTCTCCAGGCTTCTTGGATGGATACCAGCATCCGGTATACGGCGCATATTCATAGACTACATTTTCCAAAAGCATCTGACGGTAATGCTTCAGACCATGACATTTCTTTCCCTGGAGATGAAAAACAAGGTGACGGACGTCTCTTTTATCCTGTTCTACTTCCTCCCAGGTCCAGTAGCTGTGTCCGCCTCTTTCGATGAGAATACTTGGAATTCCAAGAGAAGAAGCATAATTGTAGGCGCCACCTGTGGCGGTTGTGGAACGGACCACATATTTTACGCCGATATGCCGTGCCATATGTAATGATTTCTCTGCTGTCTTTTCATCTACAACCCCTACATAATAAACATAGGGATGAAGCTGTTCGAACCCATCTCCGCTATGCAGGTCGATATAATAATCTGCTATGGAAAAAAGCTTTGTCACTATAGCATAGGCAATACGATCTGCAGCTGTTCCCTCAGGATCTCCGGGGAAAACGCGGTTCAGGTTCTTGCCATCCTCATAGACCAGACTCATGGTGCGATGCTCAAAGCCACTGACATTGACCAGTGGAACGATGATCACATTTCCCTTCAGTTCTTCCGGTTGAAATTCTTTTGCAAGTTCCATTGCCGCCTGGATTCCTACATACTCCGCACTGTGTATTCCCGCTGTGATCAGTATCGTCGGTCCGTCTTTCACTCCGCATATCACAGTTGCCGGCATTGCTATGCCGTATCCTGTGATCTTAATTTTCCCCTGTGCCTTCTCTCCTTTTTCAATCACCCAGTCATCAATTTTGATCATTGGTTGTTTCCCTTTTCCTTTTTTATATTTCCGCACTTTTGACGATAAGTATATCATGCCTAACCGAAATTGTACATATCAGAAAAAAGCTTTCGTAACCGTTCATTCTGATCCGACGTACAAAAGCTTTTTTCTTGAATGCTATATAATTTATCTTTTTACCAATTCTTTGGTGATTTCTTCCCAGCTGACTCCTTTTTCCACCATGAGTACCATCATATGATAAAGAAAATCTGAAATTTCGTATTTAATCTCTTCTTTATCCGGATTTTTGGCTGCAATGACGATCTCTGTGCATTCTTCACCGACTTTTTTCAAAATCTTGTCAATTCCCTTATCAAAAAGATAATTGGTATAGGAACCTTCCTTTGGATGTTCTTTTCGGTCAGTGATCACATCATACACATTCTGGAACACGTGAAGTGGGTTGGTATCATCGTACTCTTTTTTCAGCAGCGGTTTGAAGAAACAGGTACGGTTTCCTGTATGGCAGGCTGCGCCAATCTGCTCCACTTTGGCAAGGATCGTATCATTATCACAGTCAATAGTAAGAGACTTTACATACTGTACGTGTCCGGATGTCAGACCTTTGGTCCAGAGCTCATTCCGGCTGCGACTCCAGTATGTCATTTTTCCAAGCTTCAATGTTGTGTTAAAAGCAAGCTCATTCATATAGGCCAGCATCAGTACTTCATCCGTCCGGTAATCCTGGACAATAACCGGAACCATTCCGTCACTGTTTAATTTAAAGTCCGACCATGCAATATTACTTTTATATGTGTTTACCGGAATTCCGGCTTCTTCGCAGGTTTCCTTAAATGTATGCAGATCATTTTCAAGACTGCTTACATAAGCACCGCAAAGTCCGGACACAGCTGGTTCTCCTAAAAGCTCCAGAATGTTCTCAGATCTGTTTTCATCGGTATGAAGAACAATGGAAATCTGAGAAATCTCTGCAATTTCATTTTCGACAGTGTCCAAAGCCAGAACAGTGTCTGCATATGTTTCGATCAGATCCTGATTTTCTGTGAATTCTCTCAGATCAGAGATGCTGATCATCATACGCTCTTTTCCAAAGCGCCGGGATACTTCTTCCAGAAGCTTGATATTATTCTCTTTCGAAAAATTCAGTACAACTTTGGCACATCCCGCATAGATCAGCTTTTTTACATCTTCCATACGTTTGATATTTCCCGCTGCGATCACCGGGATCTCAGATACCTGACAGATATCACGGATTTTTCCGATCGCACGGTCATGCTCTGCATCTGCGGAAGAAAAGTCAAATACCAGAAGCTCATCTGCCCCATTGTCACCGTAAAATTTTGCAAGTGTTTCTACATTTCCGTCTCCGAAAAGATTTCTCTGTCCAAATCCTGTTACCGCCTTTTCTGAATGAAGATAAAGGCATGGGATCAACTGTTTGTTCATAAGTGGTCTCCTTCTGTATCAGAGGCTTCCCTTGGTAGAAAGCACGTCTGTGATCCGGGAATCGTACTGTGTTGCTGCATCAAGGGCTTTCGCAAAGCTTTTAAACATGGCCTCTGCCACATGATGGCTGTTTCCTCCGGAAAGAACCTTGATGTGAAGATTCATTGCTGCGGAATAGGATACTGCATAAAAGAATTCCTTTACCATCTCTGTAGCCATATCTCCTATTTTTTCCGTAGAAAACGCTGCATCCCATCCAAGATAAGGTCTTCCGGAAAGATCTACTGCGCAGAGCACAAGCACTTCATCCATAGGAAGGATACAGCTGCCGTAACGTTTGATTCCTTTTTTGTCGCCAACTGCCTCACGGATAGCGTTTCCAAGGACGATCCCTGTATCTTCAATGGTGTGATGATCATCTACATTCAGATCACCGTGGACTCTCAGCGTAAGATCATACAGTCCATGGCGCGTAAAACCGTCCAGCATATGGTCAAAAAAGCCAATACCTGTATCAATATCGGAACTTCCTGTTCCATCAATATTCAGTTGCAGACGTATCTGCGTTTCTTTTGTGTTTCTTTCGATCAGTGCTTCTCTTGCCATTATTCGTTCTCCTTGTCCTCTTCCTCAAAACGGACTGCAATGGAATTTGCGTGTGCAGTCAGCTGTTCCGATGTGGCAAACTGGATGATGTCCTTGTGGATCTTTCGGAGTGCTTCCCTGGAATAATATACAATACTGGATTTTTTGATAAAATCATCTACAGAAAGTGCGGAGAAAAATTTGGCAGTTCCATTGGTAGGAAGTACATGGTTTGGTCCTGCAAAATAATCTCCAAGGGGTTCAGAGCTGTGCTCTCCGATAAAGATCGCACCTGCATTTCGTACCTTCATCATATCTTCAAAAGGATGCTTTGTGACGATCTCCATATGTTCAGAAGCAATTTCATTGGCAGCCTCAATGGCCTCATCCATATCTTCTGCGATCAGGATATAACCAAAGTTCTCCAGGGATTTCTCAATAATGGCTTTTCTGGAAAGTACCTCAACAAAACCTCTGACTTCTTCATCTACCTGATCTGCAAATTCCTCATTTGTTGTGATCAGGATCGCAGATGCCATCTCATCATGTTCTGCCTGAGAAAGAAGATCTGCTGCAATATAACGAGGATTTGCAGTCTCATCTGCAAGAACGAGGATCTCGCTTGGGCCGGCAATAGAATCAATGCTTACGTATCCATAAACTGCCTTTTTTGCAAGCGCAACAAAAATATTTCCGGGTCCTACGATCTTGTCAACCTTTGGAATACTCTCGGTTCCATATGCAAGTGCTCCGATGGCCTGTGCACCACCCACTTTATAGATTTCATCTGCTCCGGCTTCGTTAGCAGCAACAAGTGTGCTTGGATTTACTTTTCCGTCTTTTCCAGGAGGTGTTGTCATTACAATACGGTCAACACCGGCAACTTTTGCAGGAACGATATTCATCAGCACGGAAGACGGATATACAGCCTTTCCACCGGGAACGTAAACACCTACACAGTTCAGAGCGGTTACCTTCTGACCAAGCATGGTTCCATCTGTTGTGCTTGTGAACCAGCTGTTCTGAAGCTGCTTTTCGTGATAGCTGCGGATATTCACCAATGCTTTTTTGATCACATCGATCAGGGAAGGATCTACCAGCTTGTATGCTTCCTCGATCTCCTCAGGGGTTACACGGATCGTATCCTTTGTAACTTCGACTTTATCAAATTCTCTGGTAAATGCAAATAACGCGGTATCTCCCTCTGCTTTTACTTTGGCAAGGATATTTGCTACTGCATCCTCGTATTTTCCGTAATTATTAGGGCTTCTTTTTAAGAGAGTTTCCAGAATATCTTTTGTAGATTCTTTGGTGAGTTTTACCTTACGCATAATAAATTCTGCCTTCTTTCTGTATTTTGGAGGTTCATCTGTTGTTCAGTTTATTTGATCACACTTCGAAGTTCCGTGATCAGTTTGCGGATCCGTTCATCTTCCATTTTCATGCTGACCTGATTGACTACCATACGTGCAGACAGCGGGCAGACTTCTTCCAGCACCTTCAGGCCATTCTCGCGAAGGGTGCTTCCGGTTTCCACGATATCCACGATAACCTCGGAAAGTCCTACGATCGGTGCAAGCTCGATGGAACCGTTCAGCTTAATGATCTCCACAGTCTGATGCTTTTTGTTATAGAAGTAATCCTTTGCAATATTTGGATATTTTGTAGCTACACGGATCAGCTGATTGTTATTCAGGACTTCTCTGGCGCTTTCAGGGCCACATACGCACATGCGGCATGCTCCAAATCCAAGATCCATAACCTCATATAGCTTTCTTCCTTCTTCCAGAATGGTATCCTTACCTACGATACCGATATCTGCTGCACCATACTCTACATAAGTCGGCACATCCGGACCTTTTGCAAGGAAAAACTTCAGCTTCAGTTCCTCATTGGTAAAGATCAGCTTTCGGGAATCTTTGTCACGCATCTCCTCACATGTAATACCGATCTTCTCAAACATATCCAGTGTTTTGTTGGCCAGACGCCCTTTTGTGAGGGCAAATGTAAGATATCTCATCAGTCCTGCTCCTCCTTTGCCGGGCACAATGCCACTTTTTTACCTTTATTCCGAAGCTCCATTGCTTCCTGGATCGCTTTTTTCAGATTTCCCGGATCATAGGTGATCACAATGGTTTTATCGCCAGCCGGAACGGTCAGCTTCTGTCTGGAAAGCGCGAGCATCAGGTTATCAACCACAATGGCAAATCCAATGGAAGAAGCCGGTTTTCCGAAATGCTTCATCAATTCGTTGTAGCGTCCGCCCTTGATCAGGGGTTCACCGGTTCCATATGTATAAGCCTGGAAAATGATCCCTGTATAATAACGGAACTTACTGAGCATTCCAAAATCAAAAGCAATGTATTTCTCACAGCCGTATACTTTCAGAATCTCATAAATTTCTTCCAGTCGTTTTACTGCAGAAAGTGCTTCCGGATTGGAGGTGAGTTTTTTTGCTTTTTCCAGCACTTCTGCTGAACCGAACATCTGAGGCAGTTCAGCAAAAGCCTTGGAAAGGTTATCGCCTAAATTCTGTTCCTTAAGAAGCTCTTCCACACCAAAATAATTCTTCTGAGAAATCAGCTCACGAAGATGCTCTTCTATCTCCGGCTCCAGATCTGCCTCTGCAAGCAGGGATTTATAATAATCTACCTGGCCTACGCTAACCTGGAATTCGGTAAGTCCTGCTGCCTTCAGACACTCCACAGTCATAGCAAGGATCTCAGCATCTGCTGCTGCAGAATCATCTCCCATATGCTCAACACCCATCTGAGTATTTTCCTTCATCTGACCTCTGTAACTGGAATTGTTGATAAATGTATTTCCGGTATAACAAAGTCTTACAGGTCCCTTTTCCGGATCAAAATAAGTTGCACATGCTCTGGAAACAGACGGTGTAAAGTCAGGTCTGAGAACAAGTGTGTTTCCCTCTCTGTCAAAAAATTTATATAAATCCTTGGATGGGATCGTTCCTACTTCATTGCTGAACACTTCAAAATACTCAAATCCCGGTGTTTCTATATCTTCATATCCATATCTTGAAAACACCTGGTGGAGCTCCTTCTGGAGCCGTTTTTTGCGGCTGCATTCCTCTCCATAAATGTCCCGCACACCTTCAGGTGTATGAAAAATACGCTGCATGTTCATTTCCTCCGTAACACGTTTTGAGATTTTCTGTGTTTCACTTTAATTCGCTACCATGCTACCACAGAAAAACTTAAATTTGATTATATAGGAAACCTTTCCAAAAGTCAATCCCGTAATTGCAGATCTTTCTGGATCCCTTCCAGATAAGGAACCAGAAATCCATTTTTTCCGGAAAGATAAAATTCCTCATCCAGCTCTTCCCGACGAAAACTTTTTCGCCCGCCATCTTCCATCCTTTTCCAGAATTCCTTCAGCTTACGAAGGGTAAGATAATAAAAAACATTATCTGCGCTGAAATAGATCAGAAAAAAAGCAATCCCCTTCTGCTTTTCAAACTCATCCATAAATGCTACCTGATGAGGATGAATGTTCGCAAGGGGAAAAGTTTTTACACAGCATTCTTTTGCATCGAAGCAGACAGGGATTCCCTGTACTGCTCCGATATAATCTACGGTACTTTTCTGTTCAAAATATGCCAGCGTGATATGCCGGGAGGTTTTATCCATTTTAACCGGAGTGATCGGCGTCGGGATTTTCTGGATGAGGGCCAGTCCCTTTTCCCTGTACTGCTCATTGGTACGATTGATAAGTTCCTCCAGAGTAGAACCACGAAGTCCTCTGCTGTTCCATGTTGCCATAAAGTCTGCCCTTTAATTTAGAAGTTTGATGGATGGGAAATAACGGATCTCCGCCTTTCCGACGATCTGATCAAACTGTACATATGTATTCTGCCAGTATCGGGAATCCTTGGAATTGTTACGGTTGTCTCCCATCATAAAGTAACAGTTTTCCGGTACTTCGTATGGTCCGAAGCTTCCAAGAGGAGTTTCCGACACAAAGGAATCATCCAGAGGTGTCTCTGAATCATTGATATAAACTTTACCATCTTTGATCTCTACTTTATCTCCGGGAAGACCGATGATACGTTTGATGAACAGCTGGGACTCATCATCCGGATATTTGAAGATCACAATGTCAAAGCGTTCCGGATCTTTCCATTTTTTTGAGATCTCGTGACCAAATACATCCATATTCAGACCATAGGCCAGACGATAGCCAAAGATACGATCTCCAGTCATAATGGTATTTTCCATAGATTCTGACGGGATCTTTGCATTGATCAGTACTACATTGTTGATAACCAGGACTACAACTACCACGATGATGATCATCTTGAGGTAATCCCATATTTCATTCCAGATTTTCATAATAACTCTCCTCCAACTTTTCCTCTTTTAGTGTTCTGAGAAAGATTTCCGGAAGCGGTGCCGTAAAGACCTTCCCGGATAAATATGACAGGCTTCCTTTCATAGATGGAAACTCCATTCGAAAAGAATGAAGCAGCTGTCCTTTCAGTTTTTTATCGGCTTTTCCATATTTGGGATCACCAACAATCGAATGTCCCTCCGAAGCAAGGTGAGCTCGGATCTGATGTGCACGTCCTGTGATCAGTTCAACCTTAAGAAGGGTACGGGTTCCATTGGTACCCAACGGATAATACTTTGTTTCCACTGGAAGGGCATTTTCTTTCTCTTGTTTATAGATGGTTACTTTATTGCTTTTTTTATCTTTTGCCAGATAACCTTTGATATATCTTTCTTCTTTTAAAACTCCCTCCACAAGACAGAGGTAATATTTATGAAGTTCCCTGGACTTGAACATCCCTGAAAGTTCCTGCAGACCGGAAAGGCTTTTGCCTGCCGCTATCAGTCCACTGGTATTGCGGTCAAGGCGGTTGCATACGGAAGGACGAAAGGTTCTCAGATCATTCTCTGTAAGAGAGCCATTTTTCAGAAGATAGCCAGTCAGATATTCTACCAGTGAAGGGGTTCCGTCATCAGCAGGCTGAGAAAGCATTCCTGCCGGTTTGTTGATCAACAGGATATTTTCATCCTCGTAAATGATATCCAGAGCATAATGTGCCCGTGGAGCAGAATCATTTCCGCTGAATTTTTCAAATGTTTCATCACTTAAAAACAGTTTTACATGATCTCCTGAAAACAGCTTTTCATTCCCGGTGGCTTTTTTTCCATTGAGCGTGATATTTTTTTTCCTCATCATTTTGTAGAAAAAGCTCTTTGGAGCTTCACGGAGAAGCTTGGCCAAATATTTGTCAAAACGCTGTCCGGCCTCGTTTTCGTTAATGATAAATTCTTTCATTATATAATGCTCCTACAGACAGATTGCCAGGATCGTATGTTTGATCAGTTCTTCCCTGGAAAGATCCGGGTATCGCTCATCCGGCGTGAATTTAATCCCGTTTCTCAAAGATTCTTTGTGCTCATTCATAGAATCCAGACGTTCCAGATAGGGTTTCAGGTCCCTCAGGATCTTTACATCTACTTTATATCCGTTTTTACGGATGATTTTCTGTGACTGCTCTGCAAGGTAGGCGATATCTGCTTTTGGATCACTGGTATAACCCACTACTGTATTTCCGCACACGGCAACAGCGTCCAGATAACCGCTTTTCTCATAAAAAGTCATGTACATTTCATAGGACATGACCAAGTCACCGGCATGCTTGCGGATCTCTTTATAGAGCTTTTCATCCATAGGATGACGTAACAGGATCATGATCAGGCTTACCATGGATTTACATCCTGGCAGACAGCCTACTACGGTCAGAACCGTCCAGACTGTCATTCTTGTTCCGTTGACGGCCCACGCCACAAAGAAAATGAGCAGTGGAAGCGAAAATAATCCTGCGGTGATCAGGAGTCTTCGTTTTTTTTCGCTGTTAAAATAACCGAAATCACCTTTTTTTGTTTTTCTTTTTCTGGTATCTTTCATGTGCCGAACTCCTTGTCTGTGTTTTTTTGGCTTTTTTATGAAGCTCTCTGGGACGGATGAGACATTTCGGTCCAAAGCCGACCAGATCCATACGTCCGGTCATCTTAAGTCCTTCCAGGACCAGTTCGCGATTTTCCGGATTTTTATACTGCATCAGTGCTCGCTGTATTGCTTTTTCGTGTGGATTTTTCGGCACATATACCTTTTCGCCTGTCAGCGGATGGATTCCTGTGTAATACATACAGGTAGAAAGTGTTGATGGCGTTGGATAAAAATCCTGAACCTGCTCCGGCGTAAATCCAAGATCACGGACGTATTCCGCAAGCTTCACGGCTTCCTTCATTGTACACCCGGGATGGGACGACATGAAATACGGAACGGCATATTGCTGCTTACCAGTCCGCGCATTTGCTTTTTCATATTCCTTCAGAAAGCCCTCATAAACCTCGTGCCTGGGTTTGCCCATAAACTTCAGGACTTCATCAGAAACATGCTCCGGTGCTACCCGCAGCTGACCGCTGACGTGATATTTCACAAGCTCATTAAGAAAAGTTTTATCCGGGTCTGCCATCAGATAATCAAACCGAATGCCGGAACGGACAAAAACTTTTTTAACTTTGGGGATATTTCTGACCTTTCTGAGAAGCTGAAGATAATCCTTGTGGTCTACCGTCAGATTCTTACACGGAGAAGGAAACAGGCACTGCCGTTCCTTGCAGACTCCTTTTGTCAGCTGCTTTTTGCAGGAAGGATGACGAAAATCAGCTGTAGGGCCTCCTACATCATGGATATAGCCTTTAAAATCCGGATCCTCCGTCATCTTTTCAGCTTCTTTCAGAATGGAATCGTGACTTCTTGTCTGAAGGATGCGGCCCTGATGAAAAGTCAGCGCACAGAAATTACAGCTTCCAAAGCATCCTCTGTTGCTGGTCAGACTGAATTTGATCTCTTTCAGTGCCGGGATCCCGCCTTCTTTCTGGTACATGGGATGATATCGTCCTGTATAAGGCAGATCGTAAACATCGTCCATTTCCATCTGCGTCAGAGGCTGAGATGGTGGATTCTGTATCACATATCCACGGTTCCCATAAGATTCTGCCAGAGGCTTTGCTGTAAATGGATCCGTGTTTCGGTACTGAATGGCAAAGCTGTCCGCGTAAGCTTTTTTATCGGTCTGTACCTGTTCAAATGACGGAAGGACCACCGGATCGTAAACCCTGCTGATATCGTGGCTTTTAAAAACCGTCCCTGCCACATATGTGATCTCCTGGACCGGAATCCCGCTTTGCAGGGCTTCTGCGATCTCCAGGATGGAATGTTCCCCCATTCCATAAGAGATCAGATCCGCACCGGAATCGATCAGAATACTGTGCTTGACCTTATTTTCCCAATAATCGTAATGTGCCATTCTTCGAAGGCTGGCTTCGATCCCGCCAAGAATGATAGGCGTATGTTTATAGGTCTGCCGGATCAGATTGCAGTATACAACAGAAGCCCTGTCCGGTCTTAATCCCATTTTTCCTCCCGGAGAATAGGCATCTGTGCTTCGGTGCTTTTTGGAAACCGTATAATGATTCACCATGGAATCCATGTTTCCTGC
Source organism: Blautia sp. MB18-30 (assembly GCF_023669475.1). NCBI lineage: Bacteria > Bacillati > Bacillota > Clostridia > Lachnospirales > Lachnospiraceae > Blautia > Blautia sp. MB18-30. Next base: position 18,484 of record NZ_JAMOYY010000026.1, read on the forward strand.
TGTAACGAGAAAACCCAGGCGCGGTTCCCCGAACACCTGGATGCTCTCCTTCTTTCGCCAGTCAGGCTGAGGGATCATGCCCACACGATATCCTCTGCTTTCCAGAAGACGTCCAATGATCGCAGATCCAAAAGACGGATGATCCACATAGGCATCTCCTGTCACGTAGACAAAATCTAACTCATCCCAGCCTCTTGACTTCATATCTTCTCTTGTAACTGGTAAAAAATCCTGCATTTATAATTCCTCGTATGTATGTGTATTAGTACTGTCTGCCCTGTGTTCATATGCTGTGATGGACTGCCTGGGCACGATAACCCTCTGCAATGATATCCAGCTGCCTGTGGAAGCGTTCCAGCTGACGCAGATCCTTGGTTTTGAATACCCGCAGGAACTCATCCTGTATTTTGCTGACTTCCCGTTCACTGGAAACACGGTAGAGATTTTCAATATTATTCAAAATATCCTTTACAAGATTGGACTGCATCTGAGATGAATTCTGGGCATCCATGATCTCATTGCGCACAGAAGACATTTCATGATCCAGCGAAATGATCGCATCGGATGCTTTACTAAGACGTTCTGCTACATGAGGAGGCATATCACCTTTGTATTTATACTGAAGGGAATGTTCGATCGTTGCCCAGAAATTCATTGCCATGGTACGGATCTGTATTTCTACCTGAAGCCGTTTCGGCCCATGAATAGTCTCCACTGTATAATAAAGAATCATGTGATAACTCCGGTAACCGCTCTGCTTGATATGCGTCAGATAGTTCTTTTCACTTTTGACTTCCATATCTGTTCTTTTTCGGATGATCGCAGCAACGGTATCGATATCTTCTTCAAACTGACATATGATCCGTACTCCCGCCAGATCTTCCATTTCTGTTTCCAGCTGTTCGATCGGGATATCTTTACGCTGCATTTTCTCCAGGATACTGGAAACGCTTTTTACTCGTCCACTGACTTGTTCAATGGGAGAATAACGATCATTTTCGTGATACTCTTCTATCATATGTTTAAACTTGACTGTCAGTTCTTTGACAGCCAGCTCGTAAGGGCACAAAATACTTCGCCATAACTGTATTTCCATGTTGCTCGCTCCTTATCATCTGCCGCCAGTCTCTTTTTGGTTTTGGTGACAGCGGCATACATTTTTTATTATAACATATGTTTTGAAAAAAAAGGGATTGTTTATCAATTTTTTATTAAAAAAATATAGAATTATTTTCCTTTTGTGTGATGCATCCACAAATCTATATATATGTATAATTCTGTATTTTATGAATATTTTTTATCAGGGCATAAAAATACCCTGGAGAAACCTTACGTCTCTCCAGGGTAAAAGTTCGAACATACTCCGAACGGGATCAGTCTTTCAGATTTTTGAGAACCTGTACAAGATAGTTCCATACTCTTTCTGTGGAAGCAATGCTGAGAACCTCCTCGGATGTATGGATATCCTTCATATCCGGTCCAAGGGATACACAGTCCAGTCCTTCCATTTTTTTATAGAAAAGCCCGCATTCAAGGCCTGCGTGGATCGCTACGACTTCAGGCTTATGTCCGTACATTTCCTCAAAAACTGCAACCATTTTATCTCGTAATGGAGATTCCTTTCTGTACTCCCATGCCGGGTATGCACCCTGTACTTCATAGTCACCACCAAGAAATTCTGTGAGATATTCAATTTTATCAGATAATGCACTGCATGCAGCGTCTACAGAGCTTCTTACACTGGAACTTGCAAAAAGCTCGTCCCTATCCAGACGGAGGATACCGATATTGCTGGAGGTTTCCACCAGGCCTTTGATGGTTCCGCTCATTTTCTGGATTCCGAATGGTACATTCTGCAGATAAAATACGATCTTTTCCTGACTTGTAGGATGAAGAACCTCTGCTGTTGCAGTACCCTTTTCTGTTATTTCAAAAGTAATGTTTTCGTCAGAACCAGTATATTCTTCACGGAGCTGCTCCTGGAGCTCTTTTGCGTAAGCTTTTACCTCAGCAACGGAATCCGTAAGAAATTCTGCGGTGCACTCTCTTGTAATGGCATTGTCTTTCTGCCCGCCTGTAAGAGAAATAAGGGCATATTCCGCTTTTTTCTTAAGTCCGTAAAGAAACCGTCCCATAAGTTTATTGGCATTCGCTCTGTTCTTGTCAATCTCGGCACCGGAATGTCCGCCCATAAGTCCACAGACTTTGACCTGTACCTTTTCTCCTTCTCCTTCTACACGCTGGACAGGGATATGGCTGATACCGGAAAGACCGCCGGCACAGCTGATCCAGAGACTTCCCTCCGCTTCAGAATCCAGATTGATAAATCTTCTTCCCTTCAGCACGCTGCAGTCCAGACCGACTGCACCAAGAAGACCAATCTCCTCATCAACCGTGAGCAGTACTTCAAGAGGAGGGTGTGGAATATCTGTACTGTCAAGAAGGGCAAGACCATAAGCAACTGCAATACCATCATCACCGCCAAGAGTTGTTCCGTTGGCTGTGATATAACCATCTTTTACAGAGATGTTCAAACCATCTTTTGTAAAATCATGATCTACATCCGGTCGTTTTTCACATACCATATCCATGTGGCCCTGGATGATCACTGTGGGAGAATTCTCATATCCTGGTGTGCCTGGCTTGTAGATCACTACATTATTCAGCTCATCCTGTACATATCTGAATCCATGATCCTTCGCGAATTCCACAAGGAAATCACTGATCTGTTTTGTATTTCTGGAACCGTGAGGAATCTTGCAGATTTCTTCAAAATAATGAAAAACTCTCTTTGGTTCACAATTTTCTAATACTGGCATAAATTCTGCCTCCTTCTGCTTCATAAATTCATTTGTCTTTTATAATAATCATATACTGTAAAAAAAGCAAGGACCTGTTTTTATGAAACGAAAAATAATCATATTTTTCTATATCTGCCTGTTGTTTTTTCTGCTTTTTCACCCAAAAGAAGCTCTTACCGGAGTAAAAAATGGACTTGGATTGTGGTTGAATATCATGATTCCCACTCTGCTGCCATTTCTGATCCTGACAGGAGCATTATTAAAAACTGGAAATATCCGGAAGCTTCTGAAACCATCTGCTTTCTTCTGGAAAACGTTTTTCGGGCTTTCACCTGCTGGAGCCTATGTTCTGATCCTGGGTCTGTTATGCGGATATCCTATGGGAGCCAAACTGGCACATGATCTGTACATAGACCAGCAGATTTCCCGCAGAGAAGGGGAATATCTTCTTACGTTTAGCTGCAATGCAAGTCCCGCATTTATCATTTCCTATCTTTCCGGGATACTCTTGAAAAATAAGATATCAGCAGTACAGATGATCCTCACTTTTCTGGCGGCAGATCTCTTTTGTATGCTGTTTTTTCGTTTCGTTGTATATCGCGGGCATACCGTGGACTCTGTCTGCGTAAACAAGATAAAAAAAGAGACATACCAACAGGACTCCATAGGAGTCATCCTGGATGTCTCGATCATGGACGGATTTGAAACCATCACACGTCTCGGGGGCTATATTCTCCTCTTCTCACTGATACTCGCCAGTATCAGCTTTTACTGGCCATTTCATGCACAAAGCTGTATGCTGTTCACAGCACCACTGGAACTAACTACCGGGCTGAAACAGATTGCCGGCGCACCGCTGCCATGGAAAAGCAGATACCTTGCTTCTATGCTCCTGACTTCTTTTGGTGGCTTTTGCGTCATGGCTCAGACAAAAAGCGTATTGGAAAACAGTTTGTCACTGATCCCCTACGCTATTTCAAAATGTCTGAACGCCAGTGCGATATTCCTGATCCTAGTTTTCTCCGATATCGTCTAACAGATCTTCGTCTTCTTTTGTTATAGAAGAACTGTCATCATCCTGGAAGGTATTGGAGATTGCCGCTGCCTGAGCAGTCTGTGGTGCAAGCTCCTGACGATTATGATTAACAACCTCAAGGCAGCTCTGCAGAGCATCAATAAATGCTTTATATTTACCACCGGCATCTTCAAGTGTCTGATTCAGGACAGAACCGATATTAGCCATCATATCATCTGTGTATGTGATCGCACTGAGACGAATGCTGTTTGCATCCTGTGTTGCAGAATCAAGAATCTCCTGAGCCTGCTTGTTTGCAGCATTTATGGTCTCATTTGCCTGTGCATATGCTTTCTGCATGATCTCATGCTGTGTAACAAGTTCCTGAGCTTTGGCCTGAGCATCTGCGATCAGACTGTCAGCTTTAGCCTGAGCATCCTCAAGGATCGCATCCTTATTGCTGATGATCTTCTGATAACGTTTGATCTCATCCGGAGTTTTCAGACGAAGTTCACGTAAATACTCCTCAATCTCTTCTTTGTTCACTACGATCTTGGTAGTGGAAAGAGGCTGGAATTTACAGCTGTCCACATACTCTTCAATCTCCTGAATAATCTGTTCAATTCTGCTGCTCATAATACACTCTCCTTATTTCTCTGTTTCTCTTTTTTTCAATTTCTCTTCGACTGCATCCGTAATCTCACGTGGAGCGAATTTGCTCAGATCTCCTCCGAAATTAGCAACTTCTTTCATGATCGTGGAGCTTAAGTATGCATATTCCAGACTGGTTGTAAGAAAAACGGTGTCCACATCCGGTGCCAGAACACGATTAGTCTGGGCCATCTGCAGTTCATATTCAAAATCCGTGACAGCACGAAGCCCTCGAACGATCACCTGGGCATGGTTTTCCCTGGCAAAGTTCACTGACAGGCCCTCGAATGCTTTCACCTCCACATTCGGGATATCTTTTGTCGCCTTTGTTAGTATCTTAACACGTTCTTCTACAGAAAACAACGGACTTTTTGCAGAATTATGCAAAACTCCCACTATAACCCGGTCAAATGAAATGCTTGCCCGCTTAATGATGTCAAGATGGCCATAGGTTGCCGGGTCAAAGCTTCCCGGGTATACTGCTGTTATCATATGTCTGTCTCTCTTTCATTTTTTTAGGAAAACATGCTTGTTGGTTTTATATTCCTTGGAACGTACCAGATGATATCCAAGGTCCTCTACATAAGAAAAATCCGTATGTAGATCTTCCTCCACAACGATCAGCGTGTTTTCATCTGCAAGAGTGCTGTCAGCCAGATACTCAAGGACTGGTTGTTCCAGATGCTGTTCGTATGGTGCATCCATAAAAATACAGTCAAATGGTTCTCCGCCTTCCAGTGAACGCAGTGCCTGAAGCACATCCATGTTCAGCAGTTTACCACCATCCGTGAGTTTTGTAAATGAAAGATTTTCGCGGATGCAAGTGCATGCTTTGGGATTTTTTTCCACAAATACGGCATACTCGGCTCCACGGCTCAGAGCTTCAATACCGATCGCTCCGCTTCCGGAAAACAGATCCAGAAACCGACAACCAGGTATTTCAGGCTGGAGAATGTTAAAAAGAGTTTCCTTAATACGGTCTGTTGTTGGTCGTGTCTCATTTCCGGGAATGGTTTTTAAGTTTAATCTACGTGCTTTTCCTGCTATGACTCTCATTTCAGATTTAATCTCCAATCCAGATCACCGCGGGCCAGTCCAAGGATCAGAAGTTCCGCAGTGGCAATATTTGTAGCAACCGGAATGTTGTACTGGTCGCAGCGTTTGACAATGCTCATGATATCCGGCTCTACCGGGTCCATCATGACAGGGTTATAAAACAGGATCACCATATCCAGATCCTGACGCTCTACCATCTCCATAAACTGCTTGTCTCCGCCTATACTTCCGGCAAGAAACTTGTGAACGTGAAGACTGGTTGCTTCCTCAATTCTTCTTCCTGTTGTTCCGGTTGCATATACTTCATGTTTGGCAAGGATATTCTTGTATGCAATACAGAAGTCTTCAATCAGAACTTTCTTACTGTTATGCGCAATAATTCCTAAATTCATAATTCACCTCTCCATTCTGCCCTTGGGTTACATCCCTTTTTCCCCTTTATATAGGTAAAATCATATAACTCTGTAACTGATTCTAGCATAACGCCCAAAAAAGTGCAATTTAATTCATGTAAATTCATGAAAAATTAATATTTTCCCCGGCGTTACTCCATATACTCTATTCTTCCCAGCTGTTTCCTGTAGTATAATCAATTTCAATTCCCGGCTGTATGTTATAAACAAAAACATGGAAAAATATCTTCTGGTCTTTAACGGATTCGGCTTCCATTTCCACACCCCGGGCTACCAGTTCATCTCCCTTAAAAAACGGAGTTACACGATACATGCAGGGATTTCCTGTACTGTGCACGTAATCTGCAACCTCATTTTCAAAAGGAAGCATTCCCGTCACATTGAGATATCTGGTTCCTGTGATAAGATTTTTCCTGTTTGCATTCTCTCCAGTCAGCTGATATCCGATAAGATGGCAGCGATTATACAGATACCTGCCATCTACATTTTCATATTTTACAGTATGCCATCCTGTAGGCTTCACCATTCCGATCGCTCCTCGCTCTTCATCAGGCATCAGCTCCGGTGTGATCTTGGATTCTGCATAACCACAGCGCCCCAGGGAATCTAGTTCACTATAAAATTCGTATGCAGGTCCTGCGCTTTTTTCATCAGAAAAAGAGGGTATATTTCCATTGATCTCCACATATGGACTGCCGCTGTATTCCGGAATCTGATCCAGAGAAACAGATTCTGTCTGCCCTCCTGTCTTCGTCTGAGATTGTTTCAGTAATCCTGTCACTGCATCGGAAGCGGATTCCGAAACATCTTCCCAGAGGATCTGCGCATTTTCTTCTATATATGTAAGAAATACCTGTCCGAAGATCCGGCTTTGATCTTTTACCTCTTTCAGGCTCCGCGGCGGCATCCAGCCATTACATACTGCAAGGATGACACATAGGATAATGGCTGTGAGTATTTTTCGCCTGGGCTGTTTTTTTCGTTTATATTTTCGCTTGTATGTAGGATAACGCTTCTTTTTCACGGGCTCCCCTTACTTTTTTGTCTGACAGATATTATATGTGATGCGGAGATTATTATAACCGCAATTCTAGTCAAAAAGCAACCATACATTCGCTTTTTTACTGCGGTATAATTTATGAACGGAAATATTTTTATATGTTAAATTTCCTTTAACTGCCAGTGTATTATTTTATGGTTTTCACATACTAGCAATGTAACAGTAAACCAAATAACAACCAAGGAGGAAATGAATTATGCCAAGTAACACTTCTTCTAACAAAGCAGTTGTACCGGAAGCAAAGGGCGCACTTGACCGTTTCAAATATGAGGTAGCAAACGAGCTGGGTGTTCCGCTTACAGACGGATACAACGGAAACCTGACTTCCAAACAGAACGGATCCGTAGGTGGATATATGGTCAAAAAGATGATCGAGGCACAGGAGCGTCAGATGTCCGGCAACTCCCAGGGCGGCCAGCAGTACTAAATCTGTACGCGCAGGTAGTTTCATTGCTATGCTGAGTTGATCTAAGCTCATGCAAAAAAGATGCTGTCTGACAGAACTGAAAAACTGCCAGACAACATCTTTTTATTTTATATAAAAAGAGATCTTATTTCACAAACATATCCACACATTATACAGGCAATAAGATCCAAAAGTCTTAAAATCCTATATTTATTTACAGCAATTCCTGTACTTTCCGATATACAACCTCTGCAAATTCCTTATGTCCTGCTGCATTCAGATGTTCCTGATCTGCGTCACAGCAATGTACATAGGATGCTGCCGGGAGGAAACTGATATGACGTTCAGCTGCGATTTTTTCATAAACAGGCTGCAGATTTCTGGAAACGATCACAGACTCTCTGGAAAACTCCTGGTCATATCCTTCCTGCCATACTTTTTCTCCCAGGTAGATCGGAGCCATGAGAAGGACTTTCGCTTTTGGTGCATATTCCTGGACCTGATCCAGCAATCTTATGATTCCCTTTCCAATTACATCTGCGGATGCTCCGAAAACAGTTTTACAGTCATTAGTTCCCAGCATCAGCGTGATCACTTCCACCTGGGCATGTGTTTCCAGAAGTGTGGGAAGAAGTGCAGTTCCTTTTCTTCCATCGCGGAGCGGATCTTCGAAAACCGTTGTTCTTCCGCACAGTCCCTCCTCGATCACACGATATTCTTCTTTATTCAGTTTTTCCTGGAGAAGACTTGTCCAGCGTACTCCCCACGGAAGTCTCTCTCTGCTCTCTCCGTCATATCCCCATGTATTGGAATCTCCAAAGCATAATATCTGTTTCATTCTATTATATTCCTATCTATTTAGTATGTATATTGGTTGAATGAATCATATCACGCTCTTTTACATTGGTCAAATACACAAAAGAAATAGCCTGTTACAGATTTTATCTATAGCAGGCCATCTTACATACTCTTTTATATACTTTTTATCAGAGATTCTTTTTACAGTCCGATAAATCCTGTAACATCTCCGTTGATCACATAATGTGCACCATTATCTTCCGGTTTAATGTAGATTTTGAGGTCTTTCAGTTCAGAGGCTTTTTTGCCCATGTCTTCTGTCCAGATCTTTTTGATCCTGTCAGCAACCTCTGAAGTATGTATCTCTTTGCCCCAGTACTGAACATATACTTCTGTCACTGGTTCAGCTTTTTTAGCTGCTGTCTTTCTTGTTGTTTTAGCTGCTGTTGTCTTAGCAGTCGTCCTGGTTGTTGTTTTCTTAGCTACAGCAGTTTTTCGTGTTGTTGTCTTCTTGGCGGCTGTTTTCTTAGCCGGCTCTTCTGATTTTACAGCTGTTGTTTTCTCTTCATCAGATTTTACTTCTGCTGCTTTTTCTTCTACTGGTTTCGCAGCAGCAGGTTTTACCTCTGCTGTCTTCTCAGCTGCTTTTGTCTCTACAGAAGCTTTTGCATCGTCTGTCTTTGGTGTCTCAGCCTTAACGGCTTTCTCTTCGGATGCGGTTACTACAGATTTTGCAGGAGTCTCGCTTACTGAAGCCGTTTTTACAGTTGTCTTGGTTGCAGCTTTCTTTGTTCTAGCCATGTTTATAGCCTCCTTACAAGGGATTTGTTAATCTTTTCTCGAATTTTAGGATATCACTTTTTGTGAAAGAACGCAAGGTTAGATCCCCAGATTTTCCAGTTCTTCACTCATATACCCCTTGAGATGCTCCTTTAAAGCCTTATGCTGAGGCAGGATAAGATCCAAATCCAGTGCCAGGATCTCACCAGCTGCTTCACTTGCATTCTTCAGGATTCCCGCATCATTGTAGATATCACCGATCTTAAATTCCATCAGTCCGCTCTGGCGGATACCGAAAAGATCTCCTGGGCCCCGAAGCTTCAGATCTTCTCCGGCTATATAAAATCCATCATTGGATTCATTGAGGATTTTCAGACGTTTAGAAGTATTTTCTTCATTATTTCCCTGGATAAAAATGCAGTAAGACTGATGCTCTCCACGCCCTACACGGCCCCGAAGCTGATGAAGCTGGGCAAGCCCGAAACGTTCTGCATTTTCCACCATCATAACAGTAGCATTTGGCACATTCACTCCAACCTCCACAACTGTGGTAGATACCAGCACCTGAATCTCGCCGGAAGCAAAAGCCTCCATGATCCTGTTTTTCTCTTTTGGCTTCATCTTTCCGTGAAGGATTTCTACTTTGATCTCCCCCGGAAGGATCTCCTGAAGCTTTCTGGCATAATCTGTAACATTCTCTGCCTCCAGGCCTTCGCTCTCTTCCACCATAGGACAGATCACATAAGCCTGCCTTCCCATCTGCACCTGCTTTTCAATAAAAGAATACGCCTTGGGACGGTAGGAAGTTCCTACTACGCAATTCTTGATCGGAAGTCTTTTTGCAGGAAGCTCGTCAATGATCGAAATATCCAGGTCTCCGTATAAAATGATCGCCAGTGTCCGGGGAATGGGGGTTGCGCTCATAACAAGTACATGAGGCGGATTTCCTCTGGTCGTCAGCGCTTCCCTCTGGCGAACACCGAATCTGTGCTGCTCATCTGTGATCACAAGCCCCAGATTCTTATATTCCACCTTTTCCTGGATCAGGGCATGAGTTCCGATGATCACATTCACTTCACCGTCTGCAATCTTCTGATAGATCTCACGCTTCTGTCTGGCTGTGGTAGATCCTGTCAGAAGCACCGGATGGCAGGAAGCGATATTCTGTTCTTCCATCAGCCTCAGAAAGCCTTCGTAATGCTGATTTGCCAGAACCTCTGTCGGTACCATCAATGCACTCTGAAATCCATTCTCTGCTGAAAGTACCATAGCTAAAAATGCGATCACGGTCTTGCCGCTACCAACATCCCCCTGCACAAGCCTGGACATCAGCTTATGACCGCTCAGATCCCGTTCGATCTCATGCCAGACATTCTTCTGGGCTCCGGTCAGGTCATAGGGAAGCCCTTCTATGATTTCCTCGGTTGTCCATACTGGTTTCATTGGAAAAGTGTTTGGAGCCTCTTCTGTTTTCTCCTTCAAGAGCTGTATTGCCAGCACAAAAAGCAGAAATTCATCGAATACCAGACGTTTCCTGGCTGTGAGAAGCTCCTGCATATTTTTCGGGAAATGGATAGTCCGGATCGCATAATTGGCATCTGCGAGCTGATAGCGTTCCCGTATCTCCTCCGGCAGATATTCCCCATGGAGAGGCCTTGTATCCAAAATCTGATGGACCAACTTCGTGATCATCTTGTTGGAAAGTCCTTTCGTCAGACCATATACAGGCTGCATACTGTGAATGATCTCCTCATAAGCTGCCGGGGTAAAAATCTCCGGATGTTCCATCTGCGGACGGCCTTTTTTTCTGATGATCTTTCCTCTGAGGATAAACACACTGCCCTTTTTGAGTGTTCCCCTCAAATAAGGCGCATTGAACCAGGCAACCGGCAATCGGCCGCTTGCATCTGCCACAGTTGTTGTCAGAACCTGGAGATTGCGTATCTGGTTAATATAAATACCTGTTGCTATAGTGGCACGGATAGAGACTGTTTTGTCCTCCTCTGCTGATGCAATCTCCACAGGCTCCTCATATATATCGTAAGTCCGCGGATAATAACGGAGAAGCTCTTCCGCAGTCGTGATCCCGATCTTCTGGAAAAGCTTCTCTGTTTTCTCACCCACGCCTTTTAATTCACGTAAAGGTGTCTTATCATTCATTTTTTTTGCTCTTTATTCTACAGAAATCAGATAGTAGTAAATTGGCTGTCCACCCTGGTTCAGCTCAACCTCGCACTCCGGATATTTCTCGGTAAGAGAATCAGAAAGTGCCTCTGCATCTTCCTCAGATACATCTTCACCATAGTAAACACTGATAATCTCAGATTCCTCGTCAACCATCTCTGCTACCATCTCCTCTGCTACCTGAAGTCGATCTCTGCCTACTGCAAGGATACCTGCATCACCGATTCCCATGATATCTCCCTCATGGATTTCCTTGTTATCAATGCGTGTATCACGGACTGCATAAGTAATCTGTCCAGTCTTCACTCTGGAAATCGCATCGGTCATGGAAGCAAGGTTCTCCTCGCCGCCCTTCTCCGGAACAAAGCTGATCATTGCGGAAATTCCCTGTGGGATTGTCTTGGTTGGTACTACAATGATCTCCTTGTCCTCAGTCAGATCTCTTGCCTGGTTAGCTGCAAGGATAATATTCTTGTTATTCGGGAAAATATAAATTGTTTTTGCATTTACTTTCTCAATAGCATTGAGCATGTCTTCAGTACTCGGATTCATAGTCTGGCCGCCTTCGATCAGATAATCTACGCCAAGCTCACGGAAGATCTGAGAAAGTCCCTCACCTACGGATACGGAAATAAATCCATGATCCTTTGGAGGTTCTTTGTTTTCTGCCTGTTCTTTTGCAAGTTTTTCCGCATCTTTGATCAGTTTTTCCTGATGTTCTTCTCTCATATTGTCAATCTTCATACGGGAAAGCTGACCATACGTGAGTGCGCGTTCAAAAGCCTGTCCCGGATGATTGGTGTGCACGTGTACCTTGACAATCTCATCATCAGCCACCAAAACAATGGAATCACCGATGGAATCCAGAAATTCACGGAAACGGTCGATCTCATCCTGTGGAAGCGGTTTTTCAAGAAGGATAATAAACTCTGTACAATATCCAAATTTGATATCTGCCTCTGCCTGAGGAGAAATCTTTGTGATCTTAGGAGCTGCTGCCTCAAACTGGGAATAATCCACTTCTTTTCCATGATATCCGTCGATGGCACCACGGAAAACTTCCAGAAGTCCCTGTCCGCCAGAATCCACAACACCTGCTTCTTTCAGGACTGGAAGCATCTCTGGTGTTCTGGCAAGAGTTTCCTCTGCATGCTGAAAGATCCCGTCGAAAAAAGCATCCAGATCTTCTGCAGTATCAGCAAGCTCTGCTGCTCTGTCTGCTGCAGCTCTGGCTACAGTAAGAATGGTTCCCTCTTTTGGTTTCATAACTGCTTTGTATGCAGTTTCAACGCCTCGCTCCATAGCTGCGGCAATGGCAGGTGCATCCAGATCTGTAAGTTTACGCACACCTCTGGTAAATCCACGCAGAAGCTGTGACAGGATAACACCGGAATTACCTCTGGCTCCACGGAGGGAACCGGAAGAAATTGCCTTTGCCAGGGATTCCATATCCGGATCTGTAAGAGCACCTACTTCAGAAGCAGCAGACATGATGGTAAGCGTCATATTGGTTCCCGTATCTCCATCAGGTACAGGAAACACATTCAGTTCATTAATCCACTCTTTCTTCGCTTCCAGATTCTTTGCTCCGGACAGAAACATTCTGGAAAGTATTTTAGCATCTATGGTTTTGTTATTCACCACAAGTTCCTCCTCTAAAACTAATCTATTGCACGCACGCCCTCAACCATAATGTTGATCTTTTCAATCTCCATTCCTGTAAAGGCTTCGACTTTATATTTTACATTGTTGACAAGATTGTCCGCAATAGTACTGATATTCACGCCATATGCTACGATGACATGAAAATTCAGCCGGATCTTATTATCATCCGTGATCTTAACACTGATACCATGTTTCAGGCTGTCAATACGCAAAAGCTTGACCAGGCCATCCTTCATACTGATAGCTGCCATTCCGATGATACCAAAACACTCTACCGCCACACTGCCGGCATAAGTCGCAATGACATCTGTATCAATTACGATCTGACCCAATCCGGAATCTATACGTCCATTCATATGGTTACCTCCATTGTTTCATTCAGATTAAATTATATAAAACCATTATAACCTTTTTTTTATAATTACGCAATGATAGAGTTCAACTTGTTTTATCTTATAGAAAATTAAGCTCATCCACTCTATTGAAGGGGAATCCAGGATTGTGATGGAGCATGCCGACCGATACTATGAAGCCGGTTTTTCTTTTTCGTTTATCTACTTATAATCCTTTTACAAACGCAACTGCATTTTTTATATCTTCTTCATCTGGATGCCCTTTTGCAATTCCACCAACCAGTTTAAATGGACCAAATGTGTCATAACCCTTGCACCCGAATTTTCCTATCACTTTAGAACGCTTCTTATCCAAAATCTGCTCAATGGATTTATAATTCGCACTTCCACCATAAGTACAGATCAGAAATACCTTTTTGTCGTCCGGTAGATTCTTCTCTGCAAATCCCAATATCGACTGATGAAATTTTGAAAAATAGATTCCTGATGCAAACCCAATCATATCATAACTGCTCAGATCTGCATCGGGTTGTTTTACAGCATCAATCAAATCGATCTGGCACGCTTCTGCTATGCTCTTTACTAATTTTTCTGTATTTCCATGATGTACCGATGCATATATGATTGCTTTTTTCATTTGTTTTCCTTTCTGCCTGCGCCATCAATCAGGTCATAACTCATGTCCAAAAAGTCCAGTATCTTTGCTTTACTGACCGAACCATCCAGTAAAATCGTGATCCAGTGCTGCTTGTTCATATGGTATCCAGGTAAAAATCCATGAGTCTGAATAATCATATTCGTCATGTCCGGATCACACTTTACATCCATGATATCAACCGGATCTTTTCCTTCTAATCCCAGTTTTGATTTTTCAATAGTCATGATCACTGCATACCATTTTCTGTTTTTATGTCGAAGTACTGCACTGTCTGGCGATGTACTCCATAAATATTCCGGGACTGTTCCGTACTGTTTCTGCACATATTTAAAGATTTCTTCCGTCTTCACAATCTATTCAACTCCTGACGTTTCTGATATCCTACCTATAATCATACCACATTTTCGGATTCCGAACTACCTGGTGAATTCTTTTGCATTTTCCCGTTTTTCCTATCCTCATATGCCAGTTCAACAAGAATATGTTCTATTCCGATTCAGGAAAGAGACCAGGCCAAAGAAAAAACGATAAATTAATTCGCACTGGGTAATTTTCTATGTTTCAAATTGATCTAAACCATACACACAACGCTTAATTCCACCATGATCCGCCCTGTTCCCGGAGGTATGGAATACTTTCCTTAAAACTCTTTGCAGAATTTTTGATAAATTTCCTTTTTTTGCTTGCAAAAGAGCAATTCATCTGTTAAAATGGTGACTGTTGATAAAAGGAGGTGCTATTCATGGCTAAATGTGCAATCTGCGATAAAGGAGCTCATTTCGGAAACAATGTGAGTCATTCCCATAGAAGATCCAACAAAATGTGGAAATCTAACGTTAAATCCGTCAGAGTAAAAACAACTGCCGGCGGAGCAAAGAAAATGTATGTATGTACTTCTTGTTTAAGATCCGGAAAAGTTGAAAGAGCGTAAGTAATATCGTATGCCCCCGTAGAATGCGGGGGCTGTTTTTTTATCTTCAAGACAGATAAATCACAAGCGGGAAGCATGCCAAGTGCACACTTCCCGCTTATCTGCAAAACATATGATATCCGCATAGCAGACATATGACTGCCATTGCGATCACAATAAAATTTTCTGTAATAAGGATGCCAAGAACCATGCCCACACCAATAAAAAACAGCATAAAACCAGTTAGCTTTCCCACTCCTGTCTGCTCATTTCCTGTTTTTTATTACAGTATATGCATGAAATCTAAAAGGAATACTACTCTTCTTTCCCGTCTGTATCCTCAGCATTGCCTGCACCTGGCGCAAAACGGTTCACAAAATCCGGCACCATATCCAGAACCTTGGTAAGGCCATCCTGATTTTTTACGTTTACAAGTTTGGTGCTTCCATTCTGGATCACAAGTACTGCACAGGGAGACATCTTTCCGGCAAGACCTCCGCCGCCGTTATTCTTCTTGTCCCCTTCAAAAGCTCCGGCTCCCACGCCGAAGGATACATCGACCAGAGGAAGGATAATGGTATCACCTACATGAATGGCATCGCCAACCACTGTTTTGGCCGATACAAAGCCATCCATTCCTTTAAATAATGAATTCACGGTATCTTTGAAATTATTCTCTTTCTCCATGTTTTACCTCCTTATGTCTCCATCGGTGGATGACGTATTTTATATTTTTATTGAAATAAAGCTCTGCTGCTGTTTTGAGAACTACAATTCCATAAATCCTTCCCTTTAACAGGATCTCTCCCTCAAGAACATTTTCATCATCAAAAAGGGGCGCTGCTTCGATCTTGTTTTTATGAAAAGGAATCGTCATTCCTAATACAGCCAATACCATACCTGTAACTGCCGGATCTTCATTGCCAAATGTGATTTTTCCGGTGATCCTTGTCGGAAGCACATGATAAATCAGTTTTTTTGCATTTTTCCACAGAAAGGAAAGAGCCTCTTTGGTTCGGGGATGGTCTAAAAATTCTTTCCACCAGTTTATCTTATCACAGAAATTCCGGATTGTTAATGCAAGACTTTGCATTTTTTTCAGAATCCTTTTGGGGATTCCAAGAAAATTCTGTACGATTCGGAACAGCTTTCCAACTGTCGTTTTTATTTTTCCCACTATATTCAAAATTAAATCTGCAATCTTTGTCCGAAGCTTCTTTTCATCTTCCGATATTTCTTCGGAAATCGATATCGGCTCCATTATTACATTTTCCGAAATTTCATTTATATCTTCAACAGTATCTTCCTGAGGCTCAGACATTTGCAGCTCTGCGGTATCGTTCTGATTTTCGCTTTTTGATGTCTCTTCATGGCTTCTGGAAGACTCTGCCTGTTTTTTGGCATTTTGATTTCCGGAGTTGGAAAGAGCTCTTGGTTCCTTTTTTTTACGAAACAGATTTTTAAATTTTTCCAAAGGAATCCCTAAAAAACATAATTTTGTTTTCAGAACGCCCTGCTCCCAGAATACCTGTGCAGAAATTATATGAAGCAGCCAGCTCACTTCACCGAAAACATGTATTTCCCGAAGACTATCCGTTCGGTCTTTTTTTATTTTCCCTCTGTATCTGATCGGACAGAATAAAAGAAGCAGCAGGATCATAAGAATCAGCCCGATCAGGATCCCCAGAAGGATCAATATCCATTTTATTATCAGCCATAATATATGCAGCATTGGTTCACCTGTTTTTCAGATATTCTTTTATTTTAAAATTTCCAGTTTCGGTATAAACCTGTTCGATCATATCCTGTACCATCTGTATAGCACCGGATTTTCCTCTAGCCATTCCAATGATCAGAGGGCAGGTGGCCCTGGCTCCTCGTTGGACAAGCATGCCTGCCGGAAAAAAGTCTAAAATATTTCCGGGATTATCAGACAAAGTAACAACGTAGATATCCGGCACGAATTTGCCAGCAGTGATCCTGGCTCTTATTCTAGTAGGATTTTTTACATCATTTCCTATGTAATAGTTTTTCATCCATTTCAGCAATCTGCCATCACCTCCGTTATAATGCCAAACAGGGCTGCGTATGTACACAGCCCTGTCCTGTTGTTAAAAATACTTCTGCTGTTTCGCCCAGACGCCCTCACTTCGCATTTCCAGATACTCCTGATAGGCCTGTTCCACGATATGCTTCTCGTTGGAAAAACGGAGAAGATGATAGATCTCATGAAACTTATAGTATCCGGAATCTACAAAATATTCCTCTCGCTGGGGTTTGCTATGATAATTATCAGCTATCATGAGATACCAGTGTACCTCTTTCATTACCACATCCTCCGGAACGGTGAAATTATACTGGCTCTTGCCGATATATTTCACGATAGAGGCCCGAACACCTGCTTCTTCCATTACTTCACGTAAAGCAGTCTGCTCAAAAGTCTCTCCTTTTTCTACAGTTCCTTTGGGAAGCACCCATCCTTCATAACGGTTCCTGTAGGATTTATACAATGCCAGGATCTTACCCCGATGAATTACCACACCGCCACAGCTTGTTGCTTCTATCATATTGCAATCCTCCTGTAATGCGTGTGTCTTTTGCACTGGCTATAGTATACCTCTTTTTCACCTTATAGGCAAGGGGCAAGAAGCAGATACTGTTCTCAATTTAATCGAAATAATATGCATCAAAAACATTGGCAGCAATGGGAACTGCCGCTTCACTTCCGGTTCCGCCGTTTTCCACGATCACTGCAATGGCGATATCCGGATCATCTACATTAGAATAACCCACAAACCAGGAATGACTGGAGCCATTTTCATCAAACTCCGCAGAACCGGTTTTTCCGGCAACAGTATATCCTCGTCCGTTCAATGCAGAAGCCGTACCGTTTTCAACTACATTTTTCATTAGTTTTCCAAGGATATTGGCTTCATTTCTTGTCATCAGACGTTTGTATTCTGTTTTTTCTGTTTCCCTGACCGTATCACCGGAATTATTCACGATCTTATCGATCATAGTTGGCTTCATCAGTACACCATCATTGGCGATGGCACTTGTGATCAATGCCATATGCATCGGAGAAACAAGAGTGTTACCCTGGCCGATCGAGGTCTGCATCACAAGTGCATTCGGAGAATCTTTATCAAGGGTAAAGCGACTGGTTTTATAGGAATTCAGCGGAAGCGCCCTATTAAAGAGCAGATCCTCTGCAGTACTTTTCAGAGTATCTCCTCCCAGACCAAGTCCCATATCTGCAAATGCACAGTTACAGGAATGTGCAAATGCGGAATAAAAATCCTCCTGTCCATGTACTGCACCATTGTAACACTGGATCGTGTGGTCATCCACTGTGATACTTCCCTGACACAGATAGGAATATCCCTCCAGTGATCCCTTTTGTCTGAAATAATCCAGTGCCGTGACGATCTTAAATGTTGATCCCGGAGGATAAGCTCCATTGGTTGCACGGTTTAAAAGGCTACTGTTACTTTCATCATTAACAAGGGTATCCCAGTTCTGTGCGATCGTGTTCGGATCAAAATCCGGTTTGCTCACCATAGCCAGGATACGTCCGGTGGATGGTTCCAGTACAACTACCGCTCCTCTGCGGTCTCCCAGAGAATTGTATGCCGTTGTCTGAAGATCTGCATTCAGACTGGAGACCACGATATCACCCTGATTCTTTTTTCCCAGGAATTCATTTTTCATCTGTTCCAGAAAAAATGAATGGGAGGTGAGAAGCTGGAAATTTGCTTCCGATTCCAAACCACTCTTACCATTGGTATCATATCCTACTGCATGTGCAAAAATATTGGAAAACGGATACGTTCTCTCTTCTGTTCCATCTTCATACACATTGGTCTGTGCCAGAACCTCACCATCCGAAGACTGGATACTTCCACGTACTACCCGGTCCGAAAATGTATCCTGACGGGTGTTGTACGGGCTGTTGATAAAATCTTCGCTTTTTATGGCGTCAAAATAGACCAGATATCCGATCAGACTGACAAAGATCAATATAAAGAAGGCCGATACAAAAGTTAAAGGCCGGTTCTTTTTTCTACGGAGTCTGGCGATTTCTCTTTCTCTCAGGCGTTGCTCTCTTTCCTCTTCTTTCAATCGTTTCTTTTCGCTGCGTTTCAATTTGTTCGTCCTCATCTTCCCTCAGAATATACAGTCCCTGAATGATCGCAAGCATCAGGATGGTACACATGACAGAACTGCCTCCGTAACTCACCAGCGGAAGTGTAACTCCTGTCATTGGAATAAACTTGGTTGCACCGCCGATGGTCAGAAATACCTGAAAAGCATATTCTGTTCCGAGCCCCAGTGCGATCAGTTTATAAAACGGATTCCTGATCTTTAGTGCAATAGTAACGATCATCAGAAAAAAGCTTGTGCATACAAGAATCAGGCAGATGGCAAAAATGCCACCCAGTTCCTCGCAAATAGCACTGAAGATAAAATCATTTTTTACGACCGGAATCTTCTCCGGAGAGCCCTGACAAAGTCCCATTCCAAACCAGCCTCCGGTTCCGATCGCAAACAGAGACTGCACGATCTGATAACCTTCATTTTGATAGACAGCCATCGGATCCTTCCAAGCACTGACTCGCTGACGGACATGTCCAAAAAGATGATATGCGATCACCGAACCAACGCATCCTCCGCCAAGTCCCAGAAATAAATAGCTCGGATTTCTGGTTGCCACATAGATCAGTACAAGGTAGGTGACAAAAAAGATCACTGCACTACCCAGATCCCTGGAAAGAACCAGGATCCCTACATGGATCACTGCAACGATCGTAGCCAGTACTACTTTGCGAAAATCCACCTTGGTACACAGAAGTGATGCCATAAAAAATACGAAGGTTATCTTGATCACCTCGGAAGGCTGGATTCCCATAAGAGAAAGCTTTGCACCGTAGCTTGTGCTTGCCAGAACAAGAACTGCCGCCAGAAGTACAATACCAATTCCGGCATAAGCCCATGTAAGATCCTTTAAAAATTTCATTTTTCGTATCATTACCGGTATCACCAGTGATACTGCACTACCTGCGGCCACGATCAGAAGCTGCTTAGTTGCAGACGGAAGTGAAAGCCGGCAGAGCATGATAAATCCTACGCTCAGGAGCATACACATATTATTTAAAAGAAGCAGCGATGCATTCTGATAAATAATTCGATAAAGGATCTGGATCGCTGCAAAAAAGATCATCATTTCGATATAGAACAGGATGACCCTGAAATCCATGCTTTTTAAATAGATCACAAGAAATGCTGTAAAATCAATAAAAAAGATCATGGTCAGCTGCTGATGGAGCAGTTCTCTCTTTTCTTCCTCATCCTGCCGCCACACCATATAAAAACAATGAAAGGTATAGACGATCATCAATGTGAGGATCACATACTTAGATAATTCTGTAATTACATTAATCATACACTTTTACTCGGCTCCTCTTTTAAAATGGCCTTTTGTATACCTGCGTCCGGAAGGTTTTCCGTTTTCCTGATAAACCGTCCGGAATTCTTTCAGGATCGCTTTTGCTTTCTCTGGCTCTTCGATCGTAAATGCCAGTCGCAAAGAGTGAAGGTTCAGTTTTTTTACCTGATCTTTTTCACCCGGAAGTCCGTAAGGAATGCTATTATAAATGATATTATAACAGTATTTTGCTTTTTCGGAGATGTTTTTTCCCCATGGATCACAGCTGCATTTTACCGGAAATTCACTGTTATAGCGGTCTTTCAGATAAGCCGTCTCATATTTTCCTGTACATCCGAAAAGATTCTTCCTTACACACTGCGCGGAAAGCATCAGTGGGATATAACCATATAAAAGCAGCTCCGAAGAAGTATTATCTCTGTGTTTCAGTTCACCCTCATTCAACTCAAGGGGGACTGTATTTCGAAGAACTCCCTCTTCCCGCCAGAAATCAACACTCTGATCATTCCAGGTATACATGGATGCATCCAGGATACATTTTTCGCCATATCCCATTTTTTTCAGTACGGCGTAAGATTCCAGGTTTCTTACCAGAAAACCCTTCATACCCTGCTCCAACCATTTTTGAGCTGATCGAAGCCACTTTTCGGGGATTTCTCCGCGATGGATATGTGGAGTAGAAAGATATAATTCACTGCTTGCAGCAAGTTCCGGTGAAAAATATTTTTCCATAGTAGCAAAAGGAAAATAAAAACCTGTAATCCCCGGTTCGTTCAAAAGTACTTCCGCAGTATCCGAACGTTCACAGGATACATACACAGGCAGGCTGTCTGTTCCCCTTCTGTGACAGGAAGCCTGATCCTTAGATTTCGTCGGCTGCTTCGTAACCTGTGCTCTCTTCTGACATCCGATCAGTGCTTCCCGCAGCTGACTCAGAGCATCTCTTCGTACTTCATTGAGAACTTTAACCGGAACAAAAATCCTTCCATTTATTTCAATGTTCAGATCCTCCCACTGAAAATCTGTATTTCCCAGTTTCTCCATCTGCTGACGGATCCTCTGTTCTTCCATTGGCTGATTTTTAGCAAACTGTACCTCACCGCCCATAGCAGTTACTGTCTGGCCCTTGCAGGTTATTTCCAGTATAACAGGACTTTCAGGAGAAAGTATTAAATTCCCATGAATTTTTTCTTTTATTTTTCTGATCTCCGGCTGGATATTACCGGATTTTTTTTCATTGGCAAAAGCCATCATTTCCGGCCCGCGATACATATCATAGTATCCTTTGCAGGATCCTCCCCGACTGAAAAGCTCAAGAAGATACTTCCGGTCTTTTTCCTGAACGTGATATTCTTTTCCACTTAAATACATATCCAGATATTTTCGATATACTGCCGTGACGCCCGCTGTGTACGCCGGCTGTTTCATACGCCCTTCGATCTTCAGAGACATAACACCCGCCTCCAGGATATCCGGAAGAATATCCAAAGTGCAGATATCTTTCAGGCTTAATGCACAAAAATTCTTGTCTCCTTTATATTTTCTGTGATCCATGGTTACACTGTAAGGAAGCCTGCATGGCTGTGCACAGCGGCCACGGTTTCCGCTTCTTCCACCGAAAATACTGCTCATCAGACACTGGCCGGAATAGCTGTAACAGAGAGCTCCATGGATAAAAGTCTCTATTTCCAGAGGACTTGCCTTATGCATGGCAGATATCTCTTCCAGGGAAAGCTCTCTGGCCGGAACCACACGCGTTGCTCCCTTTTCCTCCAGAAACCGCATTCCCTCCGGTCCGGTTACTGTCATCTGTGTGCTTGCGTGAATATCCAGATCCGGAAAATTCCGGCGTATAAAAGAAAATACTCCCAGATCCTGTACGATCACCGCATCCAGCCCTGCCTCATAATACGGAAGCAGATATTCAAACAGCTGATCATCCAGTTCACGGTTCTTCAAAAGTGTATTCACAGTAAGATATAATTTACGGTTATGGATATGTGCGGTCTCAATAGCAGTGATCAGCTCTTCCTGGGTGAAGTTCTGCGCATAAGCTCTTGCTCCAAAAGCCGGTCCCCCTACATATACCGCATCAGCCCCGGCACCAATAGCTGCCTCAAAGCTTTCATAAGAACCTGCCGGCGAGAGCAGTTCTGTTATCATATTTTTCAAAGTATTCCCTCATCTCCCATCTGTTAATCAATCCGGTGACCATAAAACAAAAGAGGATTACCGAAGCAATCCCCCCTCCTTATTTAAGCAGTTCATCAAGTTCTTTCTCCAGCTCCTTCACCTTACCGTCCAGAAGATTCTTCTGTTCCTGAGCTTCCTGTTCTGCCTTCTTCGCCTCTTCAATCTGCATTTTCAAAGAGATCAGTTCATGTTTCAGATCATACATCTCCTGGTCTTTCTGCTGCAGATCCTGTTCAAAAATCTCCGCCTGTTTTTTTGCCTTAAAATAATCATCTGTAATATTCAGACTGAGCAGTGTATGCTTGGTCTCCATGGCCTGTCTGGAGTATCCCGGCATCTGACTCAGCTCACTGATCTTATTATTCATATAGGCTGCAACCTTCTGAAAATATTCCTCGGACTCATACCCGCCCAGAGTAATGATCTTTCCATCGATAACAACCTGTGCTGTATTCTTTACCGCCATTCGTAAAGCCTCCTGAATTTATCTGTTACTGGTAATTTCCTCAATAACATTCCTCTGCATTGCCGGTCTTACAACCCACAATTTCTTTTATTATAACTGATTCCCGCAAAAATGTATAGAAGTTTTTCTATTATTTTGTCGATTACAATATTTTCTTTAAAAATGCAAATGTTTTTCTCAATTATGAGTGTTGGCTTTCATGTGTTCGATCATCTTTTTCCAGGAATCAATACCGCAGGTTCCACTTACCTTTACGCCTGTGTTTTTCTGGAAAACTTTCAGAGATGCTTCTGTATCGTCTCCGAAATGGCCATCCACAGTAACACCAAGTACAGACTGCAGCACGGAAACTGCAACGCCGGAATTCCCTTTCCGGATGATCGGAAGCTGGGTCTCAAATTTTCCTGTCAGAACTACTGCCTTTTCTGAAGTCTGTACAGGATACACTGCTTTTCCGTTCCAGTCATAGATGGTGTAGCCCTGTTTCCACTCTTTCTTTGCATTCTCAAGGCTCTTGTATGCTCCAATCTGGCTCTTGCTGTCAGCCCAGGACTTTCTTGTGCGATAATACTTATCTACCGTTGGCGTGGTGGTCTCAGCTCCGATCAGCTGCTTGAACCGGTTCCAGTCACCTTTTGCACGGATCGCTGACGGGCAGTTCTTTGCGCATACATCATAATGCTGCACAACTCTGTCAGCCGGGATTCCCAGCTGTTTCATAAGCTGTTTGCACAACCGGACTGTATTCTGGAAAGCTTTCTCATAATTATAGCCAGCCTGGACACACATCTCGATTCCTACTGAATTTCTGTTGTTGACAGTACCAAACAGCCGACCGCCGTAGTTAACCCCTACGTGCCATGCGCCACGGTTATACGGAAGCGCCTGATATGCCTCTGTGTCATCCACATATACATGTGCAGAATAGCCTTTAAAGTTTCCATCATGTTGAGCCTTAGCATGTGCTTTCGCATTTGCACCCTTGGCATAGTTATCTGTGTTGTGAATTACGATATATGCCGGTTTATGACCTGCATAGCTGTTGTTGTTACTGATAAGACTTGTGTTGATATTCATGGTTGTACTCTCCTTTTCTGTTTTTGATGTCTTATTTGATGCCTTAATAGATAATATGCCATTCAAAATGCTGATGATCTTCTGACCATAATTCCTGCCGGATACCTGAGCTTTTCCCATAATCTTTAACATATGTTTCCTCCAATAAAAAAAGACGATTACTCGCCTCCTAAAAATACTTGAATTATTTTTTTCGAAATGGTATATTGATAATACAAAGGAACAACCGCCCACAAGGGGTTGAACTCAGTGAATAGCGAAATAGAAATTCCACCCTACACTCAGCCAAAGTTTTGGGGTGGTTTTTCTATGTAGAAAATTACTTACAAAACGTCAAAACGAACGTAAGCAATGCCAGAATGAACATACCAAAAGCCATGAGGTCTTTGAAATCAAAATGATTCTTGTCCATCAGCACCACCTCCATTCTATGTAGAATAGAGGTCAGCCACCCTGCAACACGATTGCTCCGTGTTCTATATTATCATATCGTCCTTTGATGTTCAACGAATTTCACAAAGGGATCACTCGCCCTCTGAATCTTTGTATTTCGTCCTGTCCCAGATACCTTTTACTTTTTCCCAACCGCCGGTCGCAACCAAATACACTACAAACGCCGCAATAATCGATGCGAAAATATAATACCAGGTGACAGCTGTCTTATAATACGTGCACAGGACTGCCAGTGCCACCGGACACAGGATCAGTGATGTGACCAGTGCTACAATACTTGTCGGGATCTTATTAAGTCCCGGGAGCTCTTTGATCACCTGCACAATAATCGATACCAGGAACGCCAGCATCCCGATCAGCGCCAGACCATATGTTACATACTGCATCATTACATTTACATTCATGTTCATTCTCCTTTTCTTTCCAGATCTTCTATTCTATGACATGAGCAAATGATTGTTTCCATGTAGTGTTTCCCTTCTCCGACTGTTGCACCGGCGCAATTACAGTTTAAAGCACATGTTTTGAAATTTCTTATAAGCATCAAAGTATAACTCGTGCTTATCTCCGTTATATGTCAGCTCATAATACATTCCATCCGGCACAGTCGTGCTCAGAAGTGCTTTACTGTTCTGTAATGTCTTACAACTCCATACCACGTACACATACTGTACTGTGATCTGTTTTCCATCGATCTTATCCATGTGTGAATTGGTATATTCAGCTACTTTTACTTTGCAAAGTCTTAAAAATTCTTCATTTCCCATTCCTTACCTCCTACACATGGTCAATTCTCGGAATTCCATACTCAACCGCACGCTCATGTTCGATCTTGCATCCTCTTGCTTTCTGCCAGTCTTTTGCAAAATAGGCGATATCGGCATCAGATAAAAACTCCAGGGACTTTCCAATGAACCACAGAGGTTTTGCTCCTACCGGTGCTGACTGGAAGAAAGAATCAATAACCTCTACAGGTTCTCTCAACAACTCTTCTGCCGCTTTGATTGCCACCTTTCGCTCTGCAAGAATCTCCTCGTCTGCTTTGCCACTCATTGGCTGACTGATAAATAATTTCTTCATTTCTTGTCCTCTCTTTCTTAAAAAAGTGTATAAAAATACCACCTGTCATTTTCTGACTGGTGGATAATTATTGTTTATTTTAAGTCTTGCATTCTTGTGTATATTATCGTAAAATACACATAAGATATCTTAATAAGAACCATTCGCAGTACCCATGATCTTTTAGATCGTACAGCTGAATGGTTCTTATTTTTTATTTCTTTGATAAACACCAATTATTTTTCTATCCTTGTACAATGCGATCTCTTCCAAAAAAGGAGAGATGTGTTGATCTGAACAGATTATTGACCTGCTCCATTATTTCGCCCTCTTTCAGCGGGCAATCCGTTATATCAAAAATAAAGTTTCCTGCCTGGCGCTTTTTCTTTTTTACCGCATTATACAGAACGTTTTTTCACCTGTGCTAATAGTCTTCAATTCAGATTCTCTGGTAACTCAGTTACCGAGTAATTCACTTTTTTTATGACCTTTACTTTGTCGATAAATCAGGACGAGGATATCCAAGATGGGTATATGCCAGCACGGAAGCCATTCTTCCACGTGGAGTTCTGTTAAGGAAACCTGTCTGCAAAAGATAGGGTTCATACACGTCTTCCAGTGTTCCGGAGTCTTCTCCGATCGATGCGGCAAGTGTTTCAAGCCCCACGGGGCCGCCCTGAAAATTCAGGATCAAGGTCTGGAGAATGCGGCGGTCTGTTTTATCAAGGCCATACTGATCTACTTCCAGAAGATCCAATGCGAAGCAGGCAACATCGTAGGTGATCACACCATTATACTTCACCTGGGCGAAATCACGTACTCTCTTCAGAAGACGGTTGGCCAGACGGGGGGTTCCTCTGGAACGCTTGGCGATCTCGGCAGCTCCATTGGGTTCGATTTCCACGCCAAGCACCTGAGCGGAACGTAGAATGATCGTCGTCAGTTCTTTTTTATCATAAAACTCCAGTCTCTGTGTTACGCCAAAACGATCACGAAGCGGCGCGGAAAGAAGACCTGCCCTCGTTGTTGCACCTACCAATGTAAACTTCGGAAGATCCAGACGAATGGAACGGGCGGATGCTCCCTTGCCGATCATGATATCGATAGCAAAATCTTCCATTGCCGGGTAAAGAACCTCTTCTACCTGTCGATTCAGTCTGTGTATCTCATCTACAAACAGCACATCTCCTTCCTGAAGGTTGTTCAGGATCGCAGCCATTTCGCCTGGCTTTTCAATCGCAGGACCTGATGTTACCTTCATATGTGTTCCCATCTCATTGGCAATGATCGCGGAAAGTGTAGTCTTTCCCAGCCCCGGAGGTCCATAAAACAGCACATGATCCAGTGAATCATGACGCTGCTTTGCTGCTTCGATATAAATTTTCAGGGTATCTTTTGTTTTCTGTTGACCAATATACTCATCCAGACTCTGAGGCCTTAAATTTCCCTCCAGGGAAAAATCCTCTTCTGTAACATCTGTTGTAATGATCCTGTTCTCCATTTGCTATGCTCCGTTCTATTTCATTTCAGTGCGAGCATGTTTGCTCTTACTCACGGCGGTGACATGCTCCCACCACTTAAATCTTACGATTTTGAAGTGGGGGCTTCCTGCTCGATTACCCTTTAGGGCAAAGCTAAAACAGGCTATCCCCGCGTGTCCCGCGGTTTTGTTTTTTATGTTTATCC
>NZ_JAMOYY010000027.1:0-45076 GCF_023669475.1 Blautia sp. MB18-30
TGAATAAAAAAGAACCTCAAGGTATGATTGAGTTGCATCTTGGCGGATGTAAACAAAACAATCAAGCACTGGAGGTTCCAAATGAATTATACACAGAATGAAAAGATTGAGCAAGTAACAGATTCAAAAGATCCAAAAACAATCGCAAAACTGGTTGTGGATGGGAGATATTCAATCCCATACATGCCAGAAGGCATTTATGCCGAAATAAGAGACCTGGTATACAGCCGTGACAGAATCATGAAGCAGCACAACATATCTGCAAACAGGATCCAGAGATGGCTTGCAATACATTTCCCGGAATATCTGGGATTATACACACGATTTGATGCAATAAGCGGCCTGGCAGTGCTTGAAAAAGCACCATTGCCAAAAGATGTGATCGCGCTTGGAGTAAATAGGATCCGAAAGATCTGGCATGATAAAAAGATGCGAGGCAGAGGAGTTACTGAAGATAGGGCAAAGACCCTGGTTGAAGCTGCGCACAACAGTGTTGGACTTGACGGAGGGATTGGAACAAAAAGTGAATTATATATGCTGCTTGGTTTCCAGCACGGTTTATCTTTACGGAGAACCGAAGACAAGTACCGTTTGGGCATCTATTGATCTGAAGCAGCGGCAGCTTTTTGATCTGGATTAAATTTACATAATCTTTATTTGATTATTTGAAAAAACAGTGCTATAGTAAAGTTGGTTCCGGTAAACGGATGATTTATGGATCCCAGAAGAGGACCGGGCGGAACCAAATTACTGTTGACCGGTCAGGATCTGGATCAGGAAAGAAGGAAGAGGGAAAAAATTGCGTAAAAAATCACATATACTGTTAGGCAGATACCTGGCTGACCAGATGTCTGAGGTGTACAGTCTCCAGCAGCACAGAAAAGCGTTTTGCCTGGGCAATATCATGCCTGATCTGAAACCATCGTTTCTCACCACCAGACATGAGTTTTTCGGAACATTCGATCACCTCCAGAATAAGATGAGGGCGCTTGTCGAGAAGAACCCGGAGGAAGAGAATGCCAGAGTATACTGGAGAAGATTCGGTGAGGTCATGCATTATATGGCTGATTATTTTACTTTTCCTCATAACAAAACATACAAAGGAAATCTTGCAGCACATAATTCTTATGAAGCTGAGCTGAAGAACCGCCTGAGAGAATGTATCCTCAGTGGCGCAGCAGACAGCCAGCTGGAAGAAGCGAAGCAGTTTGAAAGCTTTGAGGAACTTGTGGAATATATCCGTGAGCGTCATGCATATTATCTGGAAAGCCCGCGGTGCATTGCCGATGACATCCGTTTTATCCTTCGGGTGTGCTATCAGGTTGTACAGGGAATTTTTCAGCTCTGTGTCAGAAAACAGTTTCATATGGGCGGACAGCCGGCAGTGACTGTCTGACAGTATATAAAAAGCCGCAGTGTGTGAGAGCACTGTGGCTTTTTTACGTTATGGTAAACTCTAAAAAATCTTACAAAAATGTGAATAAAAAGTGAAAAATAGATGAATTGAAGGAGATATCCTACCAGAACAGTTGATTTCACGATTTTCGTATGCTAAAATAAATTGAATTAAACTTTAAGTTATCAAACGGTTTAAGGCAGACCTTTATTATAGGGGAAGTAAAGGGATGTTCAAGGAAAGAAGGGAGCATCTTAATAAATATGAAGAACAAGTACCTGAATAAGTTTTTTTGCATCACGATGTTATCAGCTATGGTACTGGCAATTCCAACCGGAGTAAAAGCCGCCGAGGAAGCAGATAATGTTGTTGCTGAGGAAGGTGTTTCAGGAGACGGGAGTGAGGTAAGTGAACCGGAACCAGAAGTTCCGGCAGAACCGGTGCCGACAGCTGCACCGGAACCGGAAATAACTGCTGCACCTGACCCGGAACCAACTACAGCGCCGGAGCCAACAGATACACCGACACCTGCGCCGACGGAAACACCGGAGCCAACTGCAACACCTGCGCCGACGGGAACACCGGAGCCGACAGCGACACCTGCACCAACGGCAACACCGGAACCGACAGCGACACCTGCACCAACGGCAACGCCGGAGCCAACCGCAACACCTGCACCGACGGCAAGACCGGCCAGGGATGACTCTGCAAAGGTACAGGCGGTGATCCGGAAGATCAAAGCACTGGCAGGCAGAACGATCACAGCAGCAGATAAAGCGGAGATAAATAGCGTACGTGCAGCTTATGAGGCACTGTCTAATACAGAAAAGGCCAAGGTTACGAATTATAAGATCCTGACTGAGGCAGAAGCCAAGCTTGCAGCTGTCGACAAGAACGACAGTGATAACAAAAAAGATAACAAAAAAGATGATAGCAGCACGGAAGATAACAAGAATACAGAGATCACAGATGGAAATAACGCCACAGCAACACAGATCGGAGATCCTGTTTATGTGACAAATATGGTATCCAATCTCCATGCGGGCAAGGATTTTTATCTGGATAGTCTTAAGAGCAATTATCATCTGGCCTTCTCTGATGATTTTGCTTCTGTAATGGAAGAGATCGAAAGAGAATATAAAGAGAAGAACAAGCTTACCGATACGGAGAATACACTTCTGGTAAGAAACTGGCAGGATATCCTTGCTGTTTATATTTACGAAAAGAGCAAAGCAGGAGCAACGTCATTTACATTGGATGCATCCTGCAAGGATGATCTGGCAAGGATCTTTGCGGAGATGAACCCCATCGTCAGGGACAAGCAGGATATTACCAAGATATCCTACGGAAATCGCAAGATCAACTACTACATCAAGAAGAACAATATTGCAAAGGAAGACAGAAGCGTCCTTAAGAAATATGTGGAAACAGACTGTAAGCTTCTTTGTGCGGTAGTTACCGCATCCAAAGGCTTTGTCCGTGAAAGCGTGGGAGACAATGTTTCTGAGGATCGTGTAGATGTTATCACCGCAGCGTATTCACTGGTTGGTAAGGTCGGATATTTCTGGGGCGGTAAATCTACGGTGATCGGAGAAGATCCAAGCTGGGGATCCGTTGAGAAGGTATCTGCAGACGGCAGCAGAAGCTCCGGTACGCTCCGTGCATATGGTCTGGACTGCAGCGGCTTTGTTACCTGGGCAGTGATCAATGGATATAAGGATCAGGGAATGCAGGCAGCAGTTGGAGACGGAACCTCTGACCAGTGGGAGAAGGCCGGTGTTGTCAGCGAAGCAGATGCACAGCCAGGAGATCTGGTATTCCAGAGAGGACCGGAAGCAGGAAGCAACAATCACGTTGGTATCCTGTGCGGAAAGACGGATTCCGGCGACTGGATCGCAGTACATTGTTCCTCAAGCAAGAATGGTGTAACGGTTGGTGAGGCATACAGTGCAAGCTTCCGTTATATCAGAAAGCCATCCTTCTATCAGGATACAACAGCGGAGGAAAATGAGACCACAACTACAGAGAATGATGTTCTGACAGAGGAGAGTGCAGAAAAGCTCCTCACGGATGTGGTTAGATCTGATGCACTGAAGGATGCACTGGCATCCGGTGATACTGTTTCCAGTGACCTTCTTGCAGATTTTAAGAATAGGGCTTTGCAGGAGGATGAGGAAGAAGATGAAGTTGAGACGCTGACTCTGGATAAGGAGACCATGGACGATGCAGTGGATACATTTGATGATGATGTAGAAACACTGGAAATGGAAAACTAAGGGACAGCGATTGAAGATAAGGGCAGTCTCCCACGGGAGGCTGCCCTTTCTTACAATCGCTGCTTCAGACATAGGACATGATATTATGAAAAAAAGAAATTTCTGCCCCATGGCAGCCGCAGTGCTTACAGCTGCAGTGATCCTTCAGCCCTTTAGCACTTCGGCAGGGGCACTGGGTCAGATCCGCTCCATAGCAAAGAGCATTATTTCAGGCGAACCAAAGGAAGTAGAGGAACTGCGTCAGATGGAGGTTGCCCAGAGCGAAGAAGGGCATCAGGAATATTATTTCAAACAGCTTACGGAAGAAGAGCAGAGGGTATATCGGGAGCTGCTGAAAGGAATCCGTGCCCGGGAAAAGGAGTTTTATCTGACAATCTCCGATGATGACAGTATTGACAGAAGCTATCATGCAGTATTGAAAGACCACCCGGAGATATTCTGGGTCCACAATCGTGAAAAAATCTACAAAACTACGTATTCAGACAGTGATTACTGCGTTTTTACTCCGGGCTATACTTATACAGACAGCGAGATCGATGAGATACAGACGGCCATGGAGCAGAGCTTTCAGGAGGTCAGAGCCCTGATCCCGGAGGATGCCGGTGACTACGAGAAGGTACGCATTGTTTATACGTATGTTATTGACCATACCCAGTATCAGACCGGGGAGGATGATCAGAGCATAGCAGGTGTTTTCTGGAAAAAATCCGCAGTCTGTGCCGGATATGCAGGAGCTGTCCAGTATCTTCTGGAAAGGCTGGATATTCCCTGTATTTATGTGGACGGAAGCACAAAAGGAAGTACAGAGGGTCATGCATGGGATATTGTAAAAATAGGCCAGGAGTATTATTATGTAGATGCTACCAATGGGGATCAGCCGGATTTTTTAAATGGAGATGCCGCACAGCTGGAAGAACATAAGACGATCATTTACGATTATCTCTGCCCTTTCCCGGAAGAATATGAAAAAACCTACACACCATCGGAAGAACTGACAGTTCCGGCATGTACTGCGAAGGATCTGGATTTTTATGTGCTGAACCAGGGGTACTTTGAAGATTACAGCTGGCAGGACATATATGATTATTGTAAGATGAGACTGGATAATGGTGCGGCTGTAGTGCGTTTCAAGTTTGGCAGTCAGGAAGCTTTTTCCGAAGCCTGTCAGGAACTGCTGGATGATGGCGTGGTACAGAATGTGGCACAGTATTATATGAAACTTCACGGACTTGGTCAGGTGGAGTATCATTATGGAGTGATGGATAATTTTTATACCATATATTTTATTTTCTGAAACATCTTCGGGAAGATTTCCGGAGGTTTTGGAAAGAGAGGAGTAAGTTATGAATATGGATATGTTGTCAAGAGGATTTGACATACTGCAGAGAGCAGGAGGTATGGAACAGATCAGCCAGCTGATGGTGATCGTATATGGAGTGCTCTGCGTTTTCGGGCTTTTGAACTGTATCCTGGGATATCGTATCCTCCGGTTCTGGATGATGATCTTTGGATTTATCATCGGAGCAGGCGCCGGCTTTGGTGTAACCTATATGTCCGGTGTTCAGGATAAAATGGTGATCGCAGGTGCCATGGCGGGACTGGGGATCGTACTGGCTGTTGTTTCGTTTCTGATCTACAGGGCAGGAATCTTTGTACTGGGATTTGGTATCGGAATAACATTGAGTATCTATCTGGTCCATCCGACCAGTTCTTTTTCTTTTTTCCTGTGCATCCTTATCGGCGTGGGACTGGGAGTACTTGCTATGCGTTATGCGAAAGGAGTGATCATTGTCGGAACCAGTATACTGGGTGGTGTTCTGGCAGGATTATCCATTGCAAAGATCGCAGGGCTGGCGCAGTTTCCATATGGCGTCGGTATGGCAGCAGGAATTGCGATCCTTGGTATGCTGATCCAGTTCGCCATCAACAAAGACCGATACGATGAGGAAGATGACGAAGAAGAGGATGACGACGATGGAACTCTGCCGGAGGAGACCAGGAAGCCGGCAGGAAGGGACCGTAGAGGAAACAGTCGTGAATACACCTCTGACCGTAACAGGGACGATCACAGATATACATACGAAAACCGGGCAAACGATGACCGGGAAAGCCGGGGTGAAAGACGTTCCCGCAGACCATCTGACAGAGAAGGACGCAACTCTGACAGACGAGAAAGAAATTATGCAGACAGCCGAAAAAGATCCGGAAGCGAAAGAAACAGCAAAGGCAGTTCCACTGAAAGAAGAAGCACTTCCGGAACCTCCGGCAGAAACAGAACCTCCGACAGAAATTATGCTTCGGATGACAGAAGAGGCCGCAGATACAGCCAGAGCAGCAGCACCAGGGAACGAAGGAATGCAGGAACGGGAAGCAGATCCCGCTATGCAGATCCGGAGGATCATGAAGACTGTGATCGTTTTGATGAGTCGGAAAACAGGGATAGCTATGAAGATTTTGAAAAACTGCAGCAGAAAAGACGCCGGATGGATATTGAAAATATGGCGGATTTTGATGAGCAGGAAGAATATGGAAATTACAGGAATGACCCGGATCTGATGAATGATGAGGATCTGGATGAGCTTGATGAGTGGAAAGACAACTGAGAAAAATCCGAGGAGTGACAGAAATGGGAAAAGAAGCCAAAACAAACGCGATGAGAATGCTGGATCGAAAAAAAGTAAAATATGAAGCAATCGCATATGACTGTGGAGAGTTCATAGATGGGATCCACTGTGCAGACATCACAGGAGCCCCTCATGATCAGTCCTTTAAGACCCTGGTCATGGAAGGGAAAAGCGGCGGCTACTATGTGTTTGTAGTTCCGATCGAGAAAGAGGTGGACCGTAAGGCAGCCGCAAAGTCTGTAGGCGAAAAAACAGTAGATATGATCCATGTAAAGGATCTTACAAAGATCACGGGCTATATCCGCGGAGGCTGCAGCCCTCTTGGAATGAAAAAAAATTATCCGGTGGTGTTTGACCAGTCTGCCGAAAACTTTGATGAGATCTATGTAAGTGGTGGAAGAGTAGGCCTTACCCTGAAGGTACCGCTTAAAGATCTTCTGGATGTAACACAGGGCAAGCTTGCTCCGATCACCATGGAGTAAGCGCATATAAAACAGATAAAAAAACTCCCCTGACTGCCTGTAAAGGCGGAAGCAGGGGAGATTTTTTGTTACAGAAGCATGGGATTTAGTTATCCTGTGCGTCCTCTTCGTTAACCTGGAATACGTGACGCTTCTTGGCCATTTCGTCGCTGGCAAGATACTCGTCGTAAGTGGTGATCTTGTCTACCAGCTTGCCGTTAGGAAGGATCTCCATGATGCGGTTTGCAGTTGTCTGTACAAACTGGTGATCGTGTGAGGTGAAAAGGATCACTCCCGGGAATTTGATCAGTCCGTTGTTCAGTGCTGTGATAGACTCCATATCCAGATGGTTGGTTGGCTCATCCAGGATCAGGATATTGGCACCTGAGATCATCATCTTGGAAAGAAGACAGCGAACCTTTTCACCACCGGAAAGAACACGGACACGTTTTACACCATCCTCACCAGGGAAAAGCATACGGCCAAGGAATCCACGGACGTAGGTTGCGTCCTTGATCTCGGAGTACTGTGTCAGCCAGTCGGTGATAGTAAGGTCGTTATCGAATTCCTGTGTGTTATCCTTCGGGAAATATGCCTGGGAAGTGGTAACGCCCCATTTGTAATTTCCTTCATCCGGCTCCATTTCACCTGTAAGGATCTTGAAGAAGGTTGTGATGGCCTGCTCGTTGGCGCCCACAAAGGCAACCTTATCTTCACGACCAAGAGTGAAGGAAATGTTGTCCAGAACCTTTACTCCATCAATGGTCTTGGACAGATTTTCCACCATGAGGACCTCGTTTCCGATCTCACGGTTCGGGCGGAAGTCGATGTATGGATATTTACGGCTGGAAGGACGCATGTCATCCAGCTGGATCTTTTCCAGGGCACGTTTTCTGGAAGTCGCCTGCTTGGATTTGGAAGCATTGGCGCTGAAACGGGAGATGAACTCCTGGAGCTCTTTGATCTTCTCCTCTTTCTTTTTGTTGGCCTCTTTCATCTGCTTGATCAGAAGCTGGCTGGATTCAAACCAGAAGTCGTAGTTTCCGGCATAAAGCTGGATCTTGCCATAATCGATATCAGCAGTATGTGTGCAGACCTTGTTCAGGAAATAACGGTCATGGGATACTACGATAACCGTATTGTCAAAATTGATCAGGAACTCCTCCAGCCATTCGATAGCAGGAAGATCCAGGTGGTTGGTCGGCTCATCAAGAAGAAGGATATCAGGATTTCCGAAAAGAGCCTGTGCAAGAAGAACCTTGACCTTCATACTACCGGTAAGGTCTGCCATCTGTGTATAGTGGAACTCGGTGTCGACTCCGAGACCGTTGAGAAGAGTAGCAGCATCGGACTCTGCTTCCCATCCGTTCATTTCTGCAAACTCACCCTCAAGCTCGCTGGCACGGATGCCATCTTCGTCTGTGAAATCTTCCTTTGCGTAAATGGCTTCTTTCTCTTTCATGATCTGATAGAGTCTTTCATTACCCATGATGACAGTATCCAGAACCGGATAAGCATCATATTTGAAGTGATCCTGCTGCAGGAAAGAAAGTCTCTGACCGGGGGTGATCACAATGTCGCCCTTGGTAGGCTCGAGCTGACCGGAAAGGATTTTGAGGAATGTAGATTTTCCTGCGCCGTTGGCGCCGATCAATCCATAACAGTTACCCTCTGTAAATTTGATGTTAACGTCTTCAAACAGCGCTTTTTTTCCAACGCGCAGTGTGATGTTATTTGCTGAAATCA
This sequence comes from Blautia sp. MB18-30, assembly GCF_023669475.1. NCBI lineage: Bacteria > Bacillati > Bacillota > Clostridia > Lachnospirales > Lachnospiraceae > Blautia > Blautia sp. MB18-30. The sequence continues at coordinate 8,504 of NZ_JAMOYY010000027.1, forward strand.
TATCATACCTCTTTTTTCATTAAATAAATATCGTTTCAATTACATACGAAAGCATTACAATCGTTTCCTATTGTACCGTAAACTGAAAAATTTGCAAGCTGTATTTTCCTTTTTTCGGCTAAATAAAGGAAAAACAGGGGATTACTATGAATCACAGGAAAATAATAACCTTTTATTATATAAAAAAATGGGTTATACTGTCGTATGTGGTAATGAAGTATTCCGGGGATATGGATATCCGGCTCTCTGGCACATCAGAAACACCCAGGAACGTGGCAGATCGGATGGAATGCGGAAACTATCATAAATCAGCAGCTTAGTTGAACAGAAGAGAGGTTAAAAATGTTTATCACCAGAGAAAGCGATTATGCGATGCGGGTTATCCGCGCATTGATGTGGGAGCCGCGTTTGAGCGTCAGCGAGATCTGTGAGAGGGAATCGATCACAGCACCCTTTGCATACAAGATACTGAAGAAGCTTCAGAATGCAGGGCTCGTGGAAGGATACCGCGGAGTTCATGGCGGTTACGCGCTGAAGAGAGATCCGGAAGAACTGTCATTATATGAGATATACAGTGCGATCGATCCGGATATGTCCATCATTGAGTGCCTGAACGGCACATATCAGTGTCCAAGGAACGGACAGGACGGAGTTCCCTGCCATGCACATGATGAGCTTCAGGAGATCCAGGATCAGCTGTGGACAATGCTCCGTCGGAAATCCATGAAGGATCTTTTCGGAAAAGAGGAGAAGTGATTCCCGGATGTGAGTTGGGATAAGCGTATGAGATGATAAGGAGAGCAGTTTGGAGAGGAAAAATTCCGAACAGCTCTTTTTTATTTGCGAAAAAGATAACGGCGTTTGTACAGGATAATATACAAAAAACAATGAAAGAAAATGGACATAACTGGGAATCTATGATATAATAACCAATGGAATTTTAGGCCTTCATAAGCCTAAATAATATATTTTTTAACAAACCTTTAAGGAGGAAAAAACAATGGCAAGAAAGATGAAAACCATGGATGGTAACCATGCAGCCGCTCATGCATCATACGCTTTTTCTGATGTAGCTGCTATTTACCCGATTACCCCTTCATCTGTAATGGCTGAGGCTACAGACGAGTGGGCAACTCAGGGAAGAAAGAACATCTTTGGACAGGAAGTACAGGTTACAGAGATGCAGTCTGAGGCAGGTGCAGCAGGTGCCGTTCACGGTTCTCTGGCAGCAGGTGCCCTGACTACAACCTACACAGCTTCCCAGGGTCTTCTGCTTATGATCCCGAACCTTTACAAGATCGCTGGTGAGCAGCTTCCGGGAGTTATCAACGTATCTGCCCGTGCACTTGCTTCCCACGCACTTTGTATTTTCGGTGACCATTCCGACGTTATGGCCTGTCGTCAGACTGGATGTGCAATGCTTTGTGAGTCTTCTGTACAGGAGGTTATGGACCTTACACCGGTTGCTCATCTTGCAGCAATCAAAGGAAAAGTTCCATTCATCAACTTCTTCGACGGATTCCGTACATCTCATGAGATCCAGAAGATCGAGACATGGGACTATGAAGATCTGAAAGATATGGCAGATATGGACGCGATCGCAGAGTTCCGTAACCGTGCTCTGAACCCGAACCATCCATGTCAGAGAGGTTCCGCTCAGAACCCGGATATCTTCTTCCAGGCAAGAGAGGCATGTAATCCATATTATGACGCTCTTCCGGCAGTTGTTCAGGAGTACATGGACAAAGTTAACGAGAAGATCGGAACAGACTACAAACTGTTCAACTACTACGGAGCTGCTGACGCTGAGCACATCATCGTAGCTATGGGTTCCGTAAACGATACCATCGAGGAGACCATCGATTACCTTATGGCAGCTGGCAAGAAAGTCGGTGTTGTTAAAGTTCGTCTTTACAGACCATTCTGTGCACAGGCTCTTATCGATGCAATCCCGGATACAGTTAAGCAGATCTCTGTTCTTGACAGAACAAAAGAGCCAGGAGCTCTTGGCGAGCCTCTGTATCTTGATGTTGTTGCAGCTCTTCGCGACAGCAAGTTCAGCGATGTTAAGATCTTTACAGGACGTTACGGACTTGGTTCCAAAGATACAACACCTGCACAGATCGTAGCAGTATATGAGAACACTGAGAAAGAGAAATTCACAATCGGTATCGTTGATGATGTTACAAACCTTTCTCTTGAGACAGGCGCACCACTTGTTACAACACCAGAGGGAACAACAAACTGCAAGTTCTGGGGACTTGGAGCTGATGGTACTGTAGGTGCTAACAAGAACTCCATCAAGATCATCGGTGATAACACAGACATGTACGCGCAGGCTTACTTCGATTATGACTCCAAGAAGTCCGGCGGTGTTACAATGTCTCACCTTCGTTTCGGTAAGAAACCGATCAAATCCACATACCTGATCCACAAAGCAAACTTCGTTGCATGTCATAATCCGTCCTATGTTAACAAATATAACATGGTACAGGAGCTTGTTGACGGAGGTACATTCCTTCTGAACTGTGCTTGGGATATGGAAGGACTTGAGAAACATCTTCCAGGACAGGTTAAAGCTTTCATCGCTAACCACAATATCAAATTCTACACCATCGATGGTGTTAAGATTGGTATTGAGACTGGCATGGGACCAACACGTATCAACACAATCCTTCAGTCCGCATTCTTCAAACTTACAGGAATCATTCCTGAGGAGCAGGCTATCGAGCTTATGAAAGCTGCTGCTAAAGCTACTTACGGACGTAAAGGTGATGACGTTGTTAAGAAGAACTGGGCAGCTATCGATGCCGGTGCTAAACAGGTCGTAGAGGTTCAGGTTCCGGAGAGCTGGAAGAACGCTGAGGACGAGGGACTCTTCATGTCTCACGCATCCCACGGTGCTCAGGATGCTCAGGACTTCGTAAACAACATCCAGTGCAAGATCAATGCTCAGGAAGGTAACAGCCTCCCGGTATCTGCATTCAAGGATTATGTAGATGGTACAACACCATCCGGAACAGCTGCATATGAGAAACGTGGTATCGCAGTTAACGTTCCTGTATGGGTTCCGGACAACTGTATCCAGTGTAACCGCTGTGCATATGTCTGCCCGCATGCTGCAATCCGTCCGGTTGCTATGACAGCAGATGAGACAGCTAACGCTCCAGAGGGAATCAAGACACTTCCTCTTACAGGAATGAAAGACTATACATTCACAATGACTGTATCCGCTCTTGACTGTACAGGATGTGGTTCCTGCGCAAATGTCTGCCCAGGAAAGAAAGGCAACAAAGCTCTTGAGATGGCTCCGCTTGAAGCTAACACAGAAGAGCAGAAATTCTTCGATTACGGTGTAACACTTCCTCAGAAGGAAGACGTTATCGCTAAATATAAAGAGACAACTGTAAAAGGCAGCCAGTTCAAACAGCCGCTCCTTGAGTTCTCCGGCGCTTGTGCAGGTTGTGGTGAGACACCATACGCTAAGCTGATCACACAGCTCTTTGGTGACAGAATGTACATTGCAAATGCTACAGGATGTTCCTCTATCTGGGGTAACTCTTCACCATCTACACCATACACAACAAACGCTAAGGGACAGGGACCTGCATGGTCAAACTCTCTGTTCGAGGATAACGCAGAGTTCGGTTATGGTATGCTTCTTGCACAGCGTGCGATCCGTGGCGGTCTGAAAGAGAAGATCGAAGACCTTGTAGCTAACGGAACAAACGAGGATGTTAAGGCAGCTGGTCAGGAATGGCTGGATACTTATGCTGTAGGCGCAACAAATGGTGCAGCTACAGAGAAACTCGTTGCAGCTCTTGAGGCTTGCGGATGTGACAAGGCTAACGAGATCCTTGCACAGAAAGACTTCCTCTCCAAGAAATCCCAGTGGATCTTCGGTGGTGACGGATGGGCTTACGATATCGGATTCGGTGGTGTTGACCACGTTCTTGCAAGCGGACGTGACATCAACGTTATGGTATTCGATACAGAGGTTTACTCCAACACAGGCGGACAGTCTTCCAAATCTACACCGACAGGTGCGATCGCTCAGTTCGCAGCAGGCGGAAAAGAGACTAAGAAGAAAGATATGGCATCTATCGCAATGAGCTATGGCTATGTATATGTAGCACAGATTTCCATGGGTGCTGACTTCAACCAGACTGTAAAAGCAATCGCAGAGGCAGAGGCATATCCGGGACCATCCCTGATCATCGCTTACGCTCCATGTATCAACCATGGTATCAAGAAAGGTATGAGCAAAGCTCAGACAGAGGAAGAGCTGGCAGTTAAGTGCGGATACTGGCACAACTTCAGATTCAACCCGGCTGCTGAGAACAAGTTCAGCCTTGATTCCAAGACACCGGATATGGAGAACTATATGGACTTCCTGAACGGTGAGGTTCGTTACAATTCTCTGCAGCGTCAGAATCCTGAGAAAGCTGCAAGACTGTTTGCTAAGAACGAGTCTGAGGCTCAGGCTAGATATGAGTATCTGCAGAAACTTATCACTCTTTACGGAGCAGATAAGAAAGAAGACTAATTATTGATCAATAGTTACTGTTTATACAGTGTGCTTGCTGATTAAGCATTAGGTGACAGGCCTGCGGTGTTTAGCGCACCGCAGGCCTTTTTTCATATACAGGAGAGATATACATGAAGAGATTTTTTTCGAAGGAGAAATCCCGGAAAGAGAAAAAAGCAGATTTTTATATTCTGTATACGATTGTTTTTGCGGCGATCTCGCTGTTTATTTACAGTTGTTTTTATTTCAATGGAAAATCCCTGATCTGGAGTCATGACGGTGTTCCGCAGCACATCAATGCATTGGCCTATTATGGAAAATATCTGCGGAATGTTCTGCAGACGCTGGTGACGGAGCATAAGCTTTCCCTTCCTATGTGGGATATGCATATCGGATACGGTTCCGATATCCTTACAACACTTCATTATTATGCGATCGGTGATCCGCTGACCTTACTGTCCGTTTTTGTACCGGAAAAAGACACAGAGATCTTATATGAGATTCTGATCTTTCTCCGCATTTATCTGGCGGGTATCACATTCAGCATTTACTGTTTTTACCGCAAGAATCCCAAACAGGCCACATTTCTTGGAAGCCTTGTTTATATTTTTGCAGGATGGACCATTTATGCGTCCATGAAGCACCCATATTTTTCCAATCCCATGATCTATCTGCCGCTGGTCCTTATGGGAATTGAAAAGATTTACAAAAAAGAAAAGCCATACCTTTTTATCTGTGCGACAGCTGTAGCGGCAATGTCTAATTTTTATTTCTTTTATATGATCAGTATCTTTATGGTGCTATATGCAGCTTTCCGGTATTTTGGAATATTCCGCAAGCGTTCAGTAAAAGATGTATTTCAGTGGTTCCTGAAATTTGCTGGCTTTTATCTGGTCGCACTTATGATCGCTGCACTGATCTTTTTACCTGTGGTCATGACTCTGTTTGGAACAGAGCGCTTTCAGGCGCAGAATTATGTGCCGCTGTTATATGACCGCATTTACTACGAAAAATATCTCGGCTGCCTGATCGGCGAAAATATGATCCAGTGGGGAGTTGCTGGATATTCCGCAGTCGCAATGGCAGGCGTGTTTGTGATCTTTTCCAAAAAGAAAAAATATACGGGACTGAAGTTGGGCTTTGTGCTTCTGAACCTGTTTTTGCTGATCCCCTTTGCAGGTCATGTACTGAATGGATTTTCATACGTGTCCAATCGATGGATCTGGGCGTATGGAATGCTGATCGCATATATCCTGGTACAGGCATATCCGGAACTGTTTACGCTGGGCATCAGGGAAAAACGACGGATATTTGTGATGCTGCTGATATATGGCGTGCTGGCACTGTTTTCGGAATCCGCCCGCACGGAACGCAATATCATGGCACTGATGATGCTGGTCCTGGCTGTGTTTACAGTGGTTTCCTACGGAAACGTATTTACACAGGGAAAATATCTCTGTGGAATAATCGTGGCCGTGCTTGTGACAAGCATCCTTCTGAATGTTTCATACCAGTATTCTTACGAAAAAGATTATCTGTCAGAATTTGAGGAAAAGGATCAGGCGCTGGAGAAGCTTCAGTCCGGACCGGACAAAGCGATCCGGTCAATGGACGATTCAGCGGTTACCAGATATGACCAGTACAAAACGGGCTCTTATGTAAACACTGCCATGTATATTGGAACCAACAGTACTTCCTATTATTTCAGTGTGGCCAATGGAAATATCAGCCGTTTCTTTGATGAGATGTATCTGAATACCCCCTGGGATTATCATTACAGCAGCCTGGACGGACGGAGTATCCTGGATCGTCTTGCCTCGGTGAAATATTTTGCCATCAAAAAAAGCGGATATGGGTATCTGCCATACGGCTATGACAGTGAAGCAGCAGTCACAAAAAAATACAGGATCTACGAAGACGAGGATTCCCTTCCTCTTGGTTATACCTATGATTCCTGGATCCCCAGAGAAAACTATGAAAAGCTTTCCGTGACCGAAAAGCAGCAGGCACTCCTGCAGGGGGCAGTTCTGGAGGACAGCAGTCTTCCTGAGACAGACCTCACCTTTGATGATAAGAAAGCAGATTTTACACTGGAAGCAGGAAAAGGCTGTAAGATAAAAGACGGAAAGATCATTGTGGCCAAAGAAGGAGCAACCGTACAGATCGGATATCAGGGAGAGCCGGAGGCTGAGGTTTATCTTGTGGCAAAAAATCTGGATTTTAATGCCTATTCTCCACGTGCAGTGGTCAGTGATAAAAAATGGGATTCCATGACAGAATATGAGAAGAATACCGTGCGTTATGAAGACAATAACTGGCGCTACTGGAAAGAAAGCAAGGAATCAGCAGTGGATGTTTCGCTGGGCTCCGTGGACAAGACTATCCGGATCTTTACAGATAAATACAACGGCTACAGCGGAAGACATAATTTTCTTCTGAATATGGGATATAAAAACTATTCTGCAGGAACTATGACACTGACATTCTCCATGCCGGGAGAATATACCTTTGATGATCTGTATGTGGCATGTCAGCCCATGGCTTCTGTTGAAGAACAGACAGAGGAGCTTGGAAAAGAAAGTCTTCAGAATATCAAAACGGAGACAAATTGCATTCGTGGAGATATCACAACCACTTCCGATAAGATCCTGGTATTTTCCATTCCATACAGCGCTGGCTTTACCGCCTATGTAGATGGAGAAAAAACAGAACTTGTGCAGGCAAACAGTATGTATATGGGGCTGGAATTAAAAAAGGGCAGGCATACGATCGCACTCAGATATTGTACACCGTATATTGTGCCCGGAATGATACTGACGGTGATCGGCCTGATCCTGTTTGCCGGGATCGTAATATCTTACCGGCGCCAGAGAAAACAAAAAGAAAGGGGAAAACAGGAGAAATGAGCCGATTATCGGTAGTTTTGCCTGCCTGTAACGAGGAACCGATGGTGGAGAAAACCTGCCGGACTCTCAGAGAGCTCCTGGGGCAGGCCGGGATTCGTTATGAACTGGTCCTGGTAGATGACGGTTCCTCTGACGGGACCTGGGCAGCCATAGAAAAAGTATCCAGGGAAGATAAAAATGTGACAGGTGTGCATTTTTCCAGAAATTTCGGGAAAGAAGCAGCAATCGTGGCCGGCCTTGCACAGGCATGCGGAGATGCGGTGGCAGTGATGGACTGTGACCTGCAGCATCCGCCGGAAATCCTCTTGGAAATGTACCGGCTCTGGAAGCAGGGCTACGAGGTTGTGGAGGGCATCAAGAAAAACCGGGGAAAAGAAACTCTTTTTCACAGAAAAAGTGCCGGATTTTTCTATCGGATCATGTCCCGTGCCACCGGCTTTGATATGGAAAACGCTTCCGACTTCAAGCTGCTGGACAGGAAAGCGGTGGAGAGTGTTCTCGCCATGCCTGAGCGCAGCATGTTTTTCCGGGCGGCATCATCCTGGATAGGCTTCAAAAGCATCTCCGTACCTTTTGAGGTGCAGGAGCGTGAGGCCGGAGAATCCAAATGGTCTGCAGGAACGCTGATCAGCTATGCGTTTCGGAATATTGTGGCATTTACAACACTTCCGTTGCAGTTTGTAACAGCAGGTGCTGTGGGCTGCTTTGGGTGCTCCCTGCTCCTTCTGGTCTATTCTCTGGTCCGGTATTTTTCCGGGCATGCGGTGGAAGGTTATACCACACTTCTGATCGTGATGCTCTTTATCGGAAGTGCTGTGATGATGAGCCTTGGGATCATCGGATATTATATCGCCAGGATCTATGAGGAAGTAAAACGCCGTCCAAGATATATCGTATCAAAGATCATACGAGGAGGAGATACCAATGAAAAAGTGGATCCTTAAATTCTATGAAAATGATGTGATCCGTTATATTTTCTGGGGTGGTTGTACGACTCTCGTAAATCTGTTAAGCTTTTATATCATGAGGGCAATGGGAATTCCACTGATGAGTGCCAACATCATATCGATCATCCTGGCGATCCTGTTTGCCTATGTTGTGAATTCCAGATTTGTATTTCATGACCGCTGTGAAACATGGAGGGATCATATACGGCCCTTTCTGAAATTTATAAGTGCCCGTCTGGTGACCATGGTCATTGAGGTAGGTGGCGTATGGCTTCTGGCGGAGATCCTGGGATTCCGGGATATGTTTGCAAAATTCTGCACACAATTTATCGTGCTGGCGTTGAATTATATCTTTAGTAAATTTATTATTTTTACCACAGGTAAAAGGATTGGAGGTAGCAAATGATGACTTTGGATGAGGCAGTGAAGAAAGTCCGCCCTCTGGATGAAAAGGCTATGGAGGGGGCGAGAAAGAGATGGGACAGTATTGCAAAGCCCCTGCATTCTCTGGGAGAGCTGGAGAATATGCTGACACAGATCGCCGGTATCACAGGTACACCGGAGGTACGTGTGGAGAAAAAAGCAGTGGTTGCCATGTGCGCGGATAACGGAGTTGTAGAAGAGGGTGTGACCCAGACCGGACAGGAAGTGACGGCTGTTGTGGCTGAGAATTTTCTGGAAGGGACTACTACCTGCTGTGTGATGTGCCGTCAGTGTGGAGCAGAGCTTTTTCCTGTAGATGTGGGAATGGTCACAGATACAAAGGTCCGTACAGATCTTAAGGTTGCTTATGGGACCAGAAATATGACCAGAGAGCCGGCGATGACAAGAGATCAGGCGATCCGTGGCATCGAAGCCGGAATTGCCATGGCAGAGGAGCTGAAGGAAAAAGGCTATCAGGTTCTTGCAACCGGCGAGATGGGCATTGGAAATACCACCACCAGCAGTGCGGTAGCAGCTGTGCTTCTCGGAAAACCGGTGGAAGATATGACCGGACGTGGTGCCGGATTGACCAGTGAAGGGCTTGTACGGAAGATCAATGCGATCAAAAAGGCGATCGCCCTGAATAATCCGGATCGTTCAGATGCCATTGACGTCCTGGCAAAGGTAGGTGGACTGGATATTGCAGGAATGGCAGGAGTATTCATTGGAGGAGCAGCACTTGGAATGCCGGTTGTCATGGACGGATTTATTTCCTGCGTATCTGCACTGATCGCAATAAAGATCTGCCCGCAGGTAAGTGATCATATCCTTGCGTCTCATGTATCCAAAGAGCCTGCAGCACAGCTGATCCTGAAGGAGCTTGGCAAGGAAGCGATCATCCACGCAGGCATGTGCCTGGGCGAGGGAACCGGAGCTGTGGCACTGTTTCCGATGATGGATCTGTCCTGTGCAGTATATAATTCCATGAGTACCTTTGGTGATATCAATGTAGAACAGTACGAGGAGCTGAAATAATATGCTGGTTGTTGTAACAGGAGGCAGCGGAAGCGGAAAATCTGCTTTTGCGGAAGAAACCGTACTTTCCCTTGGCGAAGCCAGAAGGATCTATATCGCCACCATGCAGGCTTTTGACGAAGAAAGCCACAGGCGCATCCGCAGACACCGGCACATGCGTGCAGGAAAAGGCTTCGAGACAATTGAAAGATATACAGAGCTGGATGAGCTGCTCATTCCGAAGGACTGCGTGGTCCTTCTGGAGTGCATGTCCAATCTGGTTGCAAATGAGATGTTCCGGGAAGGCGGCTTCCACCCGGAGGTGGCAGAAAAGATCACAGAAGGAGTGAAAAATCTTCTTTCCCAGGCAAAGCATGTGGTGATCGTCACCAACGAGATCTTTTCAGACGGGATCCTCTACGAGGAAGAATCAGAACAGTATAAAAAAGAATTGGGACAGATCAACCAGAAGCTGGCAGAGATGGCAGAAGAGGTTGTGGAAGTCGTATACGGGATCCCTGTATGGCATAAAGGAGGAAAGGAAGCATGAAAAGCTTATGGAACAGTTTTAAGGCAGCCTTTGCCATGTTTTCAAAGATTCCTATGCCCATGGTGGACTGGAAGAAGGAAAACATAAAATATATGATGTGCTTTTTCCCCTTTGTGGGTACTGCCATCGGCATCCTGACCTGGCTTGCAGGAGGGATCCTCGGAGTGCATGCAGTTCTGGAGCCATTTTTTCTCGCTGTGATCCTTACTGTGATCCCGGTATTTGTTACCGGCGGCATTCATGTAGACGGGCTTCTGGACACATCGGATGCATTAAGCTCCTGGCAGGAACGCACAAGGAGGCTGGAGATCCTGAAGGATTCCCATGCAGGTGCATTTGCCATTATCACAGCCTGTGTATATTTTATCCTCTGGCTGGGAGCCTGGGATCAGCTCCTTGGAAATTATAACGGGATCTGTATCATGAGCCTGGGCTTTATGATGTCCAGATGTCTTTCCGGGATCGGTGTGATCACATTTCCCAAGGCAAGGACAGACGGGACTGTGGCAGAATTTTCCAGAAATGCGTCAGAGATCGCAGTGCGAAATGTTCTTATCACGATGTTTGTGATCCTTGCAGCGCTGATGATATGGGTAGATCCGGTCCTGGGTGTTCTGGCAGCTGTCAGCGCACTTCTGGTATTCTGGTGGTATCACCATATGGCTTTGAAATATTTTGGAGGGACCACAGGTGATCTTTCCGGATTTTTCCTCTGCATCTGCGAGGTCGTGATGGCACTGGTGCTTGCTCTTGGTGGCACGTTTAATCTGTAATGAAGATTTAGGATGAGGTAAAAAAGATATGGAAATGATAATCGGAGGCGCATATCAGGGAAAAGCTGCCTATGCAAAAGCACAGTTCCCGGATGTGGACTGGAAATTCGGAGGAGAGATCACAGAAGAGGAGCTTCTGAAGGCAGCGGGTGTTCTGGGATTTCAGGAATACATAAGAAAAGCTCTGAAGGCAGGAGAAGATCTCACTGGCCTGGCAGAAAAGCTGGCACAGCAGGATCCGGATGTGATCCTTGTCAGCGAGGAGGTAGGTTACGGGATCGTTCCGGCGGATGCTTTTGAACGGCAGTACCGAGAAGCTGTTGGCCGGGTGTGCACTGTACTGGCTGCAAAAAGCAGAAGGGTCACAAGAGTGGTATGCGGGATCGGGACGGTGCTGAAGGATGATTAGATTATATCTGATACGACACGGACAGACACCCGGAAATAAGCTTCAGCGTTATATCGGAACAACGGATGAACCGCTGAGCACGGAGGGAAAGGAATTTTTGGAAAAGCTGACCTATCCCATGCCGGAGGCCCTTTATGTAAGTCCGCTCTGCCGCTGTGTGGAAACTGCGGGAATCCTTTTTCCGGGAAAAAGCTTTCATATCATCGAAGAGCTTTCCGAGTGTGATTTTGGAGAGTTTGAGAATAAAAATTATAAAGAGCTTTCCGGAAATCAGGATTATCAGAGGTGGATCGACAGCAATGGAACGCTTCCTTTTCCGGGAGGAGAAAGTCGAGAAGCGTTTAAGTGCCGGAGCCTTACAGGATTTCAGAAGGCTGTCACACAGTGTATCCGTAACAACATAAAGACAGCGGCTCTTGTGATACATGGCGGTACGATCATGAACATTATGGAAGAATATGCGGACAGACCCAGGGCTTTTTATGAATGGCATGTAAAAAACGGCGGCGGTTATCTGGCAGAGCTGGAGCCTGCGCTGTGGCAGAAGGGACGAAGAGAGCTCTGTGTCCGTGAAGCATATATGGAGGGTTAAGTTATGAATGAGCAGAAGATCAGCTGGAAACGCAGTGACTTGAAATGGCGCGGAAAACAGGCATTCAAAAAAAATTATTGGTCAGCAGTGCTGGTAAGTCTGGTGCTGGCTATTGTGATGGCAACCGGCGGAAGCGGTGCGGCCACAGGCAGTGCCGGAAATGCGGTAAGTCCGGACTACGGTGTTACAACGTATCATTTGGGTACGGATATCAATGGTGTTACTTCTTATGTCAGCCATGTATTTCGCTCCCCACTGGCAGTGCTTTTTGCACTTCTGAGTGCCAGTGCCGTGGTAGCGGTGGCTCTGATCGGAATTCTTTTTCATTTCTTTGTGGGAAATGTTTTGGAGGTAGGCGGAAGAGATTTTTACATTGAGAACCTTTATTCTGTACCCGGGCCCGGAAAGCTCCTCAGTGTATTTCGTTCCGGGAATTACGGTAATATCGTAAAAACCATGTTTTTACGGGACCTGTATCTTGTATTGTGGACGCTGCTTTTTATTATTCCCGGAGTGGTAAAATCCTACGAATATAAGATGATCCCTTATCTTCTTGCGGAATATCCGGATATGAGCACAAAGGAAGTGTTTGCAAAAAGCCGTGAGATGATGAACGGACAGAAGATGGATACCTTTATCCTGGATCTTTCCTTTATTCCCTGGTCTGTCCTTTCGGCAATTACGGCCGGGATCGCGGGACTCTTTTATGTATCCCCGTATAAGGATGCAACCTATGCGGAGCTTTATGATACTCTTGCGGCAGGAATGCCGGGAAACGGACAGCAGGTGTATGAAGATGAAAACAGCGGCATATACGGATAAAATGATCCTTGTGAGAGGTGGCGGAGATCTGGCCACAGGAGTGATCCACAAGCTTCATCAGAGTGGCTATCAGGTCCTGATCCTGGAATGTGACCGTCCAAGTGCCATCCGCCGTCATGTGGCCTTCTGTGAAGCTGTTTATGACGGAACTGCAGAGGTAGAAGGCGTTGTGTGCAGGAGGATCACGGAGAACGATATCCGGACCCAGTGCAGGAAATGCTGGGCACAGGGAGAGATCCCCCTTCTGACAGATACCCATGGAAAACATATCCGCGAACTGGAGCCGGAGGCAGTGATCGATGCCATCCTTGCAAAAAAGAATCTTGGGACCAGCAGGGATATGGCACCACTGACTGTGGGACTTGGCCCGGGCTTTACCGCAGGGGAGGATGTGGATTACGTGATCGAGACCATGCGCGGCCATAACCTGGGAAGGATCATAAAAAAAGGCAGTGCCCTGCCGAATACCGGAGTGCCGGGACTGATCGCAGGGATCGGAAAGGAACGTGTGATCCATTCACCGGCAGCCGGTAACATGAAAAACATCTGTCAGATCGCAGATCTTGTTGAAAAAGACCAGGTGATCGCCATGGTAGGGGATACGCCGGTGAAGGCTACCATTTCCGGCGTGATTCGGGGACTGATCCGGGACGGCTACCCTGTTTTTGAGGGAATGAAGATCGCGGACATCGACCCAAGGGCAGAACAGAAGAAAAACTGTTTTACGATCTCAGACAAGGCGAGGTGTATCGCAGGGGGAGTACTGGAGGTGCTGCTTTCCTGCGGAGTGCTTCCGGGAACAGAGAAAGCTGCGAGGAATGAGAATCTGTGACCAATACAGAGCCTGGTGTCCCTGAAAGAAGTTAGAAGATAAATGGAGTGTGTCATGAAGAAAAATGAAAAAGCGCTTACTGTGGCATTCACAGGAGGTGGCGGAAAGACCAGTCTGATCCTTGGACTGGCAGAAATATTTTCCGGACAGGGAAAACGTGTGATCGTGACCACAACCACGCATATGGCATGGGAACCGGAACGTCCTTTTGCGGAGGCAGAGGACATTCCGGGAGCATGCCGGCTTATAGAACAATACGGATACGTCATCGCGGCTCATCACAAGGCCGGGCAGCCAAAGATTTCCGGCCCCGAAAAAGAGATCCTGGAAAAGCTGCCCGGCTTTTGTGATCTTCTTCTTGTGGAAGCTGACGGATCCAGGCGCCGACCCCTTAAAGTGCCGGCTGTTCATGAGCCGGTGATCCCTTCTTTTGCAGATATGGTAGTAGGAGTGATCGGTCTTGACTGCATCGGCAAAAGGATCTGTGATACGGCACATCGTCCGGATGATGTGGCGGGATTTCTGGGAAAGCGTACAGATGAGCCTGTGACATGGATGGATGTGTGGAAGATCATCCGGTCTGAAGACGGATTGCAAAAAGGCGTGGACGGGCGAAGATTTCTTGCGTATCTGAACAAGGCAGATACTCTGGAGGATCCTTGTGTGGTGGAGGAGCTTATGGCACAAGGTCAGGAGTCTGGGATCATGGTGATCTGCGGAAGCCTGCAGAGAAGTGTAAACAGCTAGTACAGCGAAAATTAAGTTTCTGCTATATTGACGCAGGATGATTTCTTCATCTGCAAGGCGGAGGAATGAGGCGTAGCGGTGGCTACGACGATTGACGACAACGCAGCAGATGAAAAATCAGGCAAGTCAATATGGCGGTTACTTAATATTCGCTGTACTAGAATCGAAAGGAAGTGGAGCGGTGATATGAAACTGGGACTGATCATGCTGGCAGCAGGAAACAGCCGGCGGTTTGGAAGCAATAAGTTGCTGTACGGGATAGACGGAATGCCGATGTACAGGCATATTCTCCTGGAACTGAAAGAAGTGAAAGCAGCACTGGAGGAACAGGGGCACAGGTGTGAGATCACAGTTGTCACACAGTATGAGGAAATCGCGCAGGAAGCAGAGAAGCTCGGCGCGCGGTTTCTTTATAATCTGCATCCGGATGAGGGGATATCTTCCTCACTGAAGATCGGACTTGGGGTCAACCGGGAGATGGATGCTTGTTTGTTTACAGTGGCAGATCAGCCGTGGTTGCGGTGGGAGACGGTTTTTGGACTGGTGGATGTGTTTTTGAGAGATGGGAAAGGAATCGCCTGTGTGGAGCATGATGGGAAGACCGGGAATCCCTGTGTTTTTTCGAAGAAGTATTATGGGGAGCTGATGGAGCTTTCCGGTGATGTTGGAGGGAAGAGGGTGGTTGTGGCACATCGGGGGGATGTGGCTGTGATGAAGGTGGAGGATGGACGGGAGATGGTGGATGTGGATGTGGTTTTTGCGGACGGACGCCGGTGAGGTACCGTCTGGTTTGGGCTGGGGCTTCGTCGGGGGCTGGCTTCTAAGGCGGTGGAAATCTGCTAAAACCGCTGAAAAAAATCCAGAACTCGCTCCTGCGTCGCTCAAACAGCTGGATTTTTTCCAGCAACGCAGATTCCCACCGCCTAAGAAGCGCACCCCTCCTGCAGAGCCAGCCCAAACCAGACGGTACCTCGCCGGCTGACGTGCGAAGGAGTGGAGGGCTAGAGTGAAGGCGTGAGTTTAAAGAATATAGCGAAAAGAGTTGCTGACGTGCGAAAGGGGAGATAGGCTAGAGTGAAAGTGTGAAGTTTGTAGAAGCAGAGCATCGATGATGAAAGCACCGGCTGATGTGTGAAATCACCGTGTCTGAGACAATTTTCACTTATACAAAAGCCAGGGCGGTTCCCTGCGTACGTTCGTTATTATAATATAGATATTTCCTACATAAAGTGATTCTTAGCCGCTTCTTCCTCAGCCAGACGAACCGTCTCACCGGAAGGATTGGAGATCACTGCTGAAGCTACGATCTCACAAGGCGGGTTTCCCTTTACACTGTCAATGGCAGCTGTAACGGCAGAAACATCACCGGTCAGAAAAACAGTGGCATGTCCACCACACTTTGTCTGCCAGGTAAGAAAAGAAACATCAGAAGTCTTCAGCATCTGGTCGATCACCAGGATTGCATTACTGCTGCCAACAACCTCAACTAAACCAAAAGCACCATAATTCATAAATCCGTCGCCCCCTTTATTTATTGATCGTCATCTTCAGTGCAATCTCAGTATCCTCAGAAGGAGAAGCGAGCACAGTATGAGAAACAACCTTACCAAGAGGTTTGGCTGCCTCCAGCGCAACCTCCATAGCTGCATTAACGTCAGAAACAGAACCACGCATCTTGACACAGGCGCCACTCTTCAGACGGTTACGTTCAACACTCTGGATTCTGACATTGGCTGCTTTGGAAGCAGCATCAAGAGCGACAAAACAGGCAACCAGGTTATCCAGCTCAAAAACACCTACAGCCATGCCCTTATAATTATTATCCATAAAAATACCTCCATGCGGAACAGATTCCAGTGATGTGGTTTCTTGACCGGTT
Source organism: Blautia sp. MB18-30 (assembly GCF_023669475.1). Lineage (NCBI taxonomy): Bacteria > Bacillati > Bacillota > Clostridia > Lachnospirales > Lachnospiraceae > Blautia > Blautia sp. MB18-30. The sequence goes on from NZ_JAMOYY010000027.1 coordinate 24,926, forward strand.
TTACGTGGAATCATTACCGTTTTTATGGCTTTATTATAACTTTTTTAGACGAAAATAGCAAGAAATAAATACACAGATAACAAAGTGTTACTGAGAACGGAGTAACAGTAGCTCACAAAAAACACCTTGCGGGATATTACAGTGAACAAACAGTAACGTCTGATATTTCCGCAGCAGCCTTACAGGGAAATATTTACTTTGCATATCAGATATAGTATATTTACAATAGTAAAAAAGCAGGAAGGTGTAAAGAAATGCAGATACATCAGACAGACTTTTCAACAGGAAATGTCTATCGTAACATTATGGAGGTGGCTGTGCCGATGATCATTGCACAGATCCTGAACATCCTTTACAACATTGTGGACCGGATCTATATCGGAAGGATTCCTGAGATCGGAGCCACTGCATTGACAGGAGTGGGACTATGTTTTCCTATTATTACCCTGATCACCGCATTTACCTATCTTTTTGGAAATGGAGGAGCACCGCTTTGCTCTATGGAACGGGGAAGAGGAAACCGGGAAGAAGCAGAAATGCTCATGGGAAACACCTTTGTGATGCTGATCGGCACAGGAGTGATCCTGACAGCCATTGGCCTTATCTTTTACAGACCGATCCTCTATGCCTTTGGCGCCAGTGATGTAACCTTTTCCTATGCGTCAGACTACATAAGGATCTATCTTCTGGGAACCCTGTTTGTGATGATCACTCTGGGAATGAACCCGTTTATCAACAGCCAGGGCTTTGGAAACACAGGAATGCTCACGATACTGATCGGTGCTGTACTGAACATTCTTCTGGATCCCCTGTTTATCTTTGGGATGCACATGGGAGTCCGGGGAGCGGCTTTGGCGACTATCATTTCCCAGTTCTGTTCCGCCATCTGGGTTTTACGCTTCCTTACAGGAAAAAAGGCGATCCTGAACCTGAAAAAAAGCGCCATGAGGATCTCCTGGAAAAGAGTGGGCAGTATCGTAAGCCTGGGTATGTCCGGTTTTTTTATGGCATTTACAAACAGTCTTGTGCAGGTGGTATGCAATGCCACACTCCAGACCTGGGGCGGTGATATCTACGTTGGTGTCATGACAGTTTTAAATTCTGTCCGTGACATTTTCATCATGCCGGTCCATGGGCTTACTACAGGTGCTTCTCCGGTCATGAGCTTCAATTATGGAGAAAAAGCATACGACAGAGTCAAAAAAGCAATTAAATTTATTACAGCTGTCTGTGTGATCTATACCCTGGTAGGCTGGGGAATCCTGAAGCTGCTTCCGGAATTTTTTATCCGGATCTTTAACAGCGATCCCGGGCTTCTGGAAAAGGGAGTTCCCGCCCTTCATATTTACTTTTTCGGCTTCTGCTTTATGGCATTGCAGTTTACCGGGCAAAGCGTGTTCGTAGCACTTGGAAAGGCAAAAAAGGCCACCTTTTTTTCTCTGCTCCGAAAGGTAGTGATCGTAGTACCGCTGACGCTCCTGCTGCCTCATGTGAATGGCCTGGGAACAGACGGCGTGTTCTGGGCGGAACCGGTTTCCAACCTTGTAGGCGGCTGTGCATGCTTTTTCACCATGCTGGCGACGGTACTGCCGGAGCTGAACAAACGTAAGGCATAAGACGGGCCGGATAAAGGTTTGCGGGAAATTTTGATATGTGTTAGAATGGACAGGATGATTTTTCTGCAAACTAAGCAGAAATCTTAAGAAGGGCCGGCGTATAGCCGGACAGGAATGAGAGGAAAATATAATGGCTTTATTTCAGGCATTTCGGGCAGTAAGACCTGCTTCGGAAAAAGCAGAAAAGGTGGCTGCACTTCCCTATGACGTAGTCAGCAGAGAGGAAGCGAGAAAGATCGGGGAAAAAAATCCGGAATCTTTTCTCCATATAGACCGTGCGGAGATGGATCTGGATCCGGAAACTGATCTTTATGATCCGATGGTTTATCAGAAGGCAAGGGAAAATCTTGATCGTTTCCAGAAAGAAGGGATCCTGATCCAGGATGAGAAACCGAACTATTATCTGTATGAACTGATCCGTAAGGGAAGATCCCAGACCGGGATCGTAGGTGTCAGTTCCATTGATGATTACATGAATGGTGTGATCAAAAAGCATGAGCTTACAAGAGAGGATAAGGAGCAGGACCGCATCCGTCATGTGGATGTCTGTGATGCCAACACAGGCCCTATTTTTCTGGCGTGCAGATATCCGGCAGAGCTTCTTACTCTTATGGAAGAATGGAAAAATGCACATGTTCCTGTGTATGATTTTACTTCCGATGACGAGATCACACATCGTGTATGGGTCGTAGATGAGGAAGAAAAGATCCGGACTATACATAGTCTTTTTGGCGGAATCTCCTCTATCTATATTGCAGATGGCCACCACAGAGCAGCCTCCGCAGTAAAGGTGGGACAGAAGAGAAGAGCGGAGCATCCGGATTACACCGGAAAAGAAGGATTTAACTTTTTCCTGTCAGTGGTATTTCCGTATGACCAGCTGACCATCCTTCCGTACCACAGGATCGTAAAGGATATCAAGGGTATGGAACCCAAAGCCTTTATCGGAAGCATGAAGTTTAATTTTGAGCTGATGGCAATGCCGGGATTTCCATGTAAACCGGTGGAGAAACACTGCTTTGGGCTGTATGTAGACGGAGAATGGTTCCATCTGAAGGCATATCCGGATATCTATGCGGGTAAAGACAGCGTAGGGCAGCTGGATGTGTCTATTCTTCAGGATAAGGTCCTGGGTCCGGTTCTGGGGATCAGTGACCCGCGTACCGATGAGAGGATCCGCTTTATGGGAGGAAACCACCGGCTGAAGGATCTGGCAGCAGCTGCAGATGAGACAGGAGGAGCTGCCTTTGCTATGTATCCTACATCCATGGAGGAGCTGATGACGATCGCAGACGAGGGTAAGCTTATGCCGCCAAAGAGCACCTGGTTTGAACCGAAGCTCCGCAGTGGTCTTTTTATCCATAAGCTTTCAGACTGATGCTGGAGACTTTATAGATTTTTAAGAAAATGGTCAGGAAAATCTTAGGAAATCACTACAGATTGCTCACATTTGTCCGGTAAGATAAAAGTATATTCTGAGCAAACGCGAAAGAGGGTTTTTCATGACAAACGAACAGTATTACGATTGTATCCAGCCATATCAGAACGCATGTCAGATCATGCGCGCCAAGCTTGAGGTGCTCAACGGAAGCCTGTATCAGAAGTCTTCCGTATCTCCGATCCACAATATCCAGGAACGGATCAAATCCAAGAAGAGCATCGAAAAGAAGCTGGGGAAGCTGGGACATTCGGACAGTGTGCAGAACGCCAAGGATCATCTCCGGGATATCGCCGGGATCCGTGTGATCTGCTACTTTATTGATGATATATACAATCTTGTAAATGCGCTGAAGCGGCAGAGTGAGCTGATCTTTATCAGGGAAAAGGATTACATACAGAATCCCAAGCCTAACGGATACCGCAGCTTTCACGTGATCATTGCAGTTCCGGTGTATTATCTGGATACCATGGAGTATTTTCCGGTGGAGATCCAGCTGAGGACGATGACCATGGATCTCTGGGCAAGCATGGAGCACCGTGTCTGTTACAAGAAGCTTCCGGAACACAGGGATGAGCTGGCGGAGGCCTTCTGTCAGTATGCAGATATCCTTGGAAAGATCGAGGAACAGTTTGAAGCCTACAATGAAACAGGAATGCTGGAGGAGATCACACCTGCCCAGATTACTGAGAATCCGACGGAGGGATAGGAATGGAGATCGAAGAGGAATTTATATCCGGTTTCTGCCGTACCATGAACGGGGGCGAAACCGTCTGCTGTGAGTATACACGGCAGGAGGACAGCAGCAGGAAGCTGACCTTTATGGACTGCGCGCATGAAAGATGTGTAAACACAGGCGCCTGTGAGATCTTCAAACAGGCCCATGAGCTGGAGCAGAAATAAAAGATCAAAGAAAAGAAAACAGTGAAAAAGCAATAATGATAAAACAGCAATAATAATAAAACAGCAATTATAAAAAATCACAGAATACAGGAGGAGTGCGTATGAAGCACACAGTAGATGCAATGGGGAAACAGTGTCCGATCCCGGTTGTGATGACCAAGAAGATCCTTGACAAGGCTGAGCAGGGAGACGAGATCTTGATCCTGGTAGACAATGAAACAGCAGTAAACAATTTGAGCAGACTTGCCGGAAGTACCGGATGCAGCTTCGTATCCAGAAAAACAGAAGGTGGTTACGAGATCAATATGACAGTAAAATCTGATCCTGCTGCAAGAAGCCAGGCAGAGCCTGAGATCGTCTGCACACCGGCTGTTCCGCAGGGAGATTATACCGTTGCCATCACTTCCGATAAGATGGGAGATGGAGATCCGGAGCTTGGCGGGATCCTGATCAAGGGATTTGTGTATGCACTGACACAGCTGGAGACACCGCCGTCAGTTATGCTGTTTTATAATGGCGGAGCCAGACTTACCGCACAGGATTCACCATGTATCGAAGACCTTAAGACCTTACAGGAGCAGGGAACCGAGATCCTGACCTGCGGAACCTGCGTGAACTTCTACGGACTGAAGGAACCGGCAGTGGGAACCGTAACAAATATGTATACCATAGCGGAAAAGCTCACAAAAGCAGGAAAAGTGATCCGCCCGTAAACAGAAAAACATATAGAAACAACAAAAGTATATAGAAACTTACAGAAGCAGACAGAAACAAATAGAAATATACAGAAATGCCGCAGAGCCATTTTGAAGCCTGCGGCATTTCTGACATCCAGTTGGTATCTGGTTGATATCCGGTTATGAGCAAGCAACGAAGCGGATCGCAAATATCCGCCTGACTTAGCTCCGAACTTACAATTCCACATCAAGCTGCTGCTCCTCAATATGATGGCGTTTTGCATAGCCGGTAAGCATCAGCGTCAGTGCGCCGTCGCCGGTCACGTTGCATGCGGTACCGAAGCTGTCCTGCAGTGCAAAGATGGTAAGCATCAATGCAGTGCCGGAGCTGTCGAATTTCAGTATTCCGGTGATGATGCCAAGGGATGCCATGACGGTTCCTCCGGGAACACCGGGAGCTCCGATGGCAAAGATACCCAGAAGAAGGCAGAACAGAACCATGGTACCCGGCGTGGGAACGGAGCCGTACAGTATCTTCGAAATCGCCATACAGAAGAAAACCTCTGTCAGGACGGAGCCACAGAGATGGATGTTTGCAAACAGAGGGATCCCGAAGCTGACCAGATCCTTACGGAGTGGTTTTGCCTTGGAGGCGCACTGCAGTGCAACGGCCAGTGTGGCTGCAGAGGACATGGTCCCTACGGCAGTCAGATAGGCAGGACCATAATGGCGGACAACCTCCAGAGGATTTTCTCCGGAATAGATACCTGCAAGGATGTAAAGAAGAGCCATCCAGATAAAATGCCCGGCAAGCACCAGTACGATGATCTTCAGAAAAACAGGCAGCTGTCTGGTGATGGTTCCCTCGTAGGCAAGGCCACAAAAGGTAGTGCCGATAAATAACGGAAGAATGGGGATGATGATCCGAGCCACCAGAGAAAGAACGATTTTCTGAAATTCATCTAGGAGCCCAGTGATCAGCTTTGCCTTTGTCCAGGTAGCGGCAAGTCCCAGCATCATTGCAAAAACAAGAGCACTCATAACGGACATGATCTGCGGGATCTCCAGCTCAAAGATCACCTCCGGCAGCCGCTTCAGTCCTGCAGCATAGGAATGGATGGACAGATGTGGAATGATGAGAAAGCCGGAGGCTGTGGAAAAAAGCGCTGCGCCAACAGAGGAGCCGTAAGCGAGGACAACCGCAACTCCCAGCATCAGCGAAGCATTTTTGCCAAGCCTGGTAATGGACGGAGCGATAAATCCCAGCACGATCAGCGGCACGCAGAAGGTAATGAGCTGGCCCAAAATGTACTTGATAGTAACTGTGATATTAAGAACTGCCATGGAGATTCCGTTGGTGCTGTACCGGTTCAGGATAAGCCCGGCTATGATCCCCAGGATCACAGCGACCAGCAGCTTAAATGGCAGACTGTTGAAAAAAGATGTTTTTTTCATTGGAAAACCTCCTCGGATAGTATAAAATAAAGCCAGAGTTTATTATAAAGGTATTTGATAGAAATCACAAGGAGGATGAAATGATTTATCTGGATAACGCGGCTACAAGCTTTCATAAGCCGGACTGTGTGCCGCGTGCTGTGGTGGAAGCCATGCAGCATGTAGGAAACAGCGGAAGGGGCAGCAGCGGCGAAGCAATGGCAGCCTCAAGGCTTATTTTTAATACAAGATGCCAGATCGCAGAGATGTTTGACGTATGGGGACCGGAATGTGTGGCCTTTACATCCAATGACACGGAAGCGCTCAATATCGCCCTGCAGGGAACACTTCATCCAGAGGAGGGAACTATCCATGCAATCTGTACGGAGATGGATCACAACAGTGTGCTCCGTCCGTTGTACCGCCTGGAAAAAAAAGGCATGAAGCTTACGATCCTGCCGGCAGACCGCAAGGGACGGATCTCCCTTACGGAGCTTGAAGCAGCCATCCGTCCGGAGACGAAGGTGATCGTCTGTACCCACGCTTCCAATCTGACAGGAAATCTCAATGATATCCACGCCATCGGTGCGATCGCACAGAAGCACCAGAAGCTTTTTATTGTGGATGCTGCCCAGACAGCAGGAGTATTTCCGATTTCCATGAAAAAAGATCATATAGATATTCTTTGCTTTTCCGGACATAAGGGCCTTATGGGACCCCAGGGCACAGGCGCCATCTGTGTTCGGCCGGGGGTATCTGTGGAGCCTCTGAAGGTAGGCGGAAGCGGCGTCCTCACCTTTCAGAGAGAGCATCCGCAGGATATGCCGGAGACACTGGAGGCAGGCACCCTGAACAGCCACGGGATCGCAGGTCTTGGCGCAGCCATCAGCTGGATTACCGAAATTGGAACAGAACAGATCCGAAAAAGAGAGCAGCAGCTGATGTGGCGTTTTTATGACCAGGTAAAGGAAATTCCGGGAGTCACCTTGTACGGAGATTTTTCCAGGGAAGAACGCTCCCCTGTGGTGACTCTGAATATTGCAGAGATGGATTCGGCAGAGGTGGCTATGGTCCTTGATGAAGAGTACGGAATCAGTGTAAGAGCCGGCGGCCACTGTGCACCGCTGATGCACAAAGCACTGGGAACCGAAAAAACAGGAACTGTCCGCTTTAGCTTTTCTTATTTTAATACGGAAGAAGAGGTGGACACTGCTGCCGGGGCGGTAAAGGAGCTTGCCGCGGAATAAACAGCGTAAGACGGACAGAAAGGACACAAAGAATGTATCAGACAATATATGATGTGGTAGAAAAAAGAGGGCGTGTAAAAACAGGGATCCTTCTGAACGGAAAGGATGCCGGGCTGAAATATCTTTTGGAAGAAAGCAGCTTTTTTTATCCGAAGAGAGCAGAAAGAAATAAAGAAGCAGAAGAATTCCTGAAGGCTTCCGTGGAAGTAGCTGTGGAAACCGGCGTTGTGAAAAACGGAGACCGGGAGATATTTGTGGAAACCTACGAGAAGAATCCCAGGCTGATCATACTGGGTGGCGGCCATGTTTCTCTTCCGGTAGCAGAGATCGGCAGGATGCTGGGCTTTCATGTAACAGTCATGGATGACCGGGAGGAATTTGTGACGGAGGAAAGATTTCCCATGGCAGATGAGAGGATCTTTGGAGATTTTGATACCCTGTCCGACAGGATCCCTCCCTATGAAAATGCCTACTATGTAGTGGTGACACGAGGCCATCTGGGAGATTCCGCCTGTGCAAGAGCGATCCTTAAGAGACCCTTTGCATATTTCGGAATGATCGGAAGCAGGACAAAGGTGCGGATCACCAGGGAAAAGCTCCTGAAAGAGGGCTTTACGGAGGAACAGCTGGATCAGATCCATGCCCCCATCGGACTTCCCATCGGAGGACAGATGCCGGCTGAGATCGCCGTGAGCATCATGGCAGAGATCGTGCAGGAAAAGAACCGGCATTTCCGCACCTACTGTGATGAGGAGGTGGAGGCAGCAGTACGCCGCAGGACACCGGGAACCATGGTTACGATCATCGAGAAGAAGGGCTCCTCACCAAGAGGAACCGGGAGCAAGATGTTCGTATTCCGGGACGGAAGCACGGCAGGAAGCATCGGCGGCGGAAAAGTGGAGTTTGAAGCCGGAAAACACGCAGTAAATATCCGAAATACGGAAACAAAGGTTTACGAGCTGGGACAGGGGGCAGGAGATCTGGGAATGATCTGCGGCGGAACTGTCCGGGTGCTTTTTGAGCCGGTAAATATGTGAAAGAACCGGCCAGGACTTGCATAATATTGCAGAATCGTGTATATTGGACGCAGAGAATTTTTTACCGGCGTATAAGGAGGAATCAGATAAAATGAAGAAAAAATGTATTATGGCTTTGATAATAGGCGCGGCTTTCCTTGCACAGGGCTGTGGATATGAGGAAGGAACCGATGCAGTGGTAACAGTAGTAGATTCCACACCGACGCCGGAGCCCACAGAGAAGCCGAAGGCAACTGCAACACCTACACCGAAGGCAGCAGCAGATTCCACAGCAGACGGAGCAGCAGCGGCAGACTCCACCACAGCCGGGGCAGCAGATCCCGCAGCACAGACAGCAGCTACGGAGCAGACCCCAAGCGGCATCAACGTGCAGGCTCAGGATGCCACCTACTATGCAGTGGAGGGTGTGAATTTACGTTCTGACGCCAACGCAGAGGCAGAGTTTGTGGCAGGTGTTCTTTCCGGAGAATCCCTGAAATGTACCGGTGTCTGTGACAATGGATGGATCCGTGTGGATTATAATGGCCAGACCTGCTACGCATCCGGCGATTACGTCAGCACAACCCCGCCGGTAGGAGCAGTGGCAGCAGATACTACCACAGAAGCAGCACAGTAGAGCACAGACTACAGGCTTTGACCAGATCAGGGAAATCCTGATCCTGCTTTAATTGCAGATATCTCCTTGATATAATAAAAAACAGGCAGCTGTATCCGATGAAATACATCGATACAGGCAGCCTGTTTTTTTGTTTCGGCATATAGTCCGTTCAGAACACAAGGATCATGCCAGCGGATCGTACCCGCAGATCATTCCGGATAAACAAGACGGTCCGGCTTGATATCGTAGAGAACCTCGTTCAGGAATTTTTTTGCCAGATATTTTGCCATGCCAAGGTTCATATCCAGATAATTTCCGCAGTCCTTGGGAGAAGCTCCCGGGATCTCACCCTCAAAATCGCGGATAAATTCAAACATCTCGATCATCAGCGGAACGATATCTCTGGATTCATAATCCCCGTTAAGAAGAAGATAATTTCCGGTACGGCAGCCCATAGGACCCCAGTAAATGACCTTCGGGCCAAACTCCTTATGGTTCCGCAGGAAGGTAGCTGCCAGATGCTCCATGGCGTGAAGCTCGGCTGTGTTCATAACAGGCTCCTCATTGGGAGAAGTCATACGGATATCGAAGGTAGTGATCACCTGATCTCCAACCGGATCCTTACGTGAAACGTATACGCCAGGCTGAAGCTTGATATGGTCAATGGTAAAACTTGTGATCTTTTCCATGTTGATTCCTCACTTTCTACTTATATGTACGGAGCCCATAATAAGCTCCATACATGATTTTAGCAGAGAACCGGAAGAGATACAAGGCAAAACAAAGGGAATCCTGCACGTTGCTGAGAACAAAATGAACAGTAACTCCTGCACCTGGTTCCGTGCAAAGTTGACTTTATGAAAAGATGATGTTAAACTGAGAAAAGCTTACAGGGGGAGAGTGAAAAGCTCACCTGAAAATGCCGGGACAGGCGTTTTCGGGATCTGATAAGGAGGACTTATAAATATGAAAAGTAAGGTTTTAGCCGTATTATTTGCGACAGCTCTTACCGCAGGAATGCTTTCCGGATGCGGAAGCACAGACAGTACTTCTGAAAAAGCAGACCAGAAGGAAGAATCTCTGGAGGAAGAAACCTCAGAAGGACAGACAGGCGTAGATGAAGAGACAGCAGCCAATGCAGTGTCCGAGGAGGAGGCTGAGGCGGCAGGCTTTTCAGACCATGAAGAAAGCACCGATGATCAGGAGGCTTCCGGTGATGCAGAGGACACTTCACATGAAACCGAAGCTTCTGCAGACAGTACAGAGGATACAGACAGCGCAGACGGAGAATTTTCCGATGGTTCCGAGGATGCACAAATGGCAGGAACAACTGTGATCGATACCAGCCAGCAGCTGACAGGAACCCATCATGCTGCCATCACCGTAAAGGATTATGGCGAGATCGATGTAGAGCTGGATGCAGACACCGCACCCATCACAGTCACAAATTTTGTAAAGCTGGTACAGGACAATTTTTATGACGGTCTGACCTTCCACCGGATCATTGACGGATTTATGATCCAGGGCGGAGATCCAAACGGAGACGGAACCGGCGGAGCAGAGGATACCATCAAGGGCGAATTTTCCAGCAATGGAGTGAAGAACGATATTTCTCATGTAAGAGGAACCATTTCCATGGCCCGCAGCACAGATCCGGACAGCGCAAGCTCTCAGTTCTTTATCGTACAGTCCGATTCCACACATCTGGATGGCGACTATGCTGCATTCGGACACGTGACCTCTGGGATGGACCTTGTAGATCAGATCTGCAAGGATGCCAAGCCGACAGACGGCAACGGAACCATTGCAAAGGATCAGCAGCCGGTGATCGAGAGTATCCGTATGGTTGACTGACAGGAGGGACAAGGATGCTGAAAGGGAAAACAGTGCTTCTTGGCATCACAGGAAGTATTGCTGCATACAAGATCGCATATCTGGCAAGTGCATTACATAAGCTTCATGCAGATGTCCATGTACTGATGACAGAGAATGCAACGAACTTTATCAATCCGATCACATTTGAAACACTGACCGGAAATAAATGCCTGGTGGATACCTTTGACCGGAACTTTCAGTTCCAGGTAGAGCACGTGTCCATTGCAAAGAAGGCAGATGTTGTGATGATCGCACCTGCAAGTGCAAACGTGATCGGAAAGCTGGCCAACGGCCTTGCGGACGACATGCTCACCACTACGGTAATGGCCTGCAGGTGTCAGAAGATCCTTGCACCGGCCATGAATACCGCCATGTATGAGAATCCCGTGGTGCAGGACAATATCCGGAAGCTGAAAAACTACGGATATGAGGTGATCACACCGGCCAGCGGCTACCTGGCATGCGGGGACACCGGAGCCGGAAAAATGCCGGAGCCGGAAACCCTTCTGGAATATATCCTGAAGGAAGCCGCCTTCCAGAAAGACCTTGCCGGCAAAAAGCTCCTGGTAACGGCGGGACCTACCCAGGAGGCCATCGACCCGGTCCGCTGTCTCACCAACCATTCATCCGGAAAGATGGGATACGCCATTGCAAAAATGGCCATGCTCAGAGGAGCGGAGGTTACGCTGGTAAGCGGACCTACTGCTATTGAGCCGCCTCTTTTTGTAAAGGTGGTACCGGTGACATCTGCCAGAGATATGTTTGAAGCAGTGACCGGCTTAAGCGATGAACAGGACATCATCATCAAGGCTGCCGCAGTGGCAGACTACCGTCCGAAGCAGGTCAGCGAAGACAAGGTTAAGAAAAAAGACGATCAGGCTTCCATAGAGCTCGAGAGGACAGACGACATTCTGAAATATCTGGGCCAGCACAAAAAGCAGGGCCAGTTCCTCTGCGGATTTTCCATGGAGACCAGAGACATGCTCCGTAATTCCAGAGCCAAGCTTGAGAAGAAAAACCTGGATATGGTGGCAGCCAACAACCTGAAGGTAGAAGGCGCCGGATTCCAGGGAGATACCAATGTCCTGACTCTGATCACACAGGACGAAGAAGTGTCACTCCCGCTTATGAGCAAGGAGGATGCAGCGTTAAAGATCCTGGATAAGATTCTTCTGCTTACTACAAAGGCAGAAGCATAGCTACAGAGCCGGTCAGGGAGCCGGTTTTAACAACGAAAAGCGGAACAAAAAGATCACCGCTTTCCATCACCGTATTGTATCCGCAGAAAACGCCGGGAAATGCTGTATTTCCGGAAATATTCACAGAGCGGAACGGTAACAAGGAGGAGAAGAAATGAAAAACAACAGATTTACAACAGCACAGCTTACATTACTGGGCCTGATGGCAGCGATCCTTCTGCTGATGGCCTACACACCACTGGGATATCTGAACATCGGGCCACTGGCCATTTCCTTTAACGTGATCCCGGTAGCCATCAGTGCAGTCGTCCTCGGACCCGTAGGAGGAGCCGTGGCAGGTGCGATCTTCGGCCTGACCAGCTTTCTCCAGTGCATCGGAGTAGGCGGTTCCAGCGCAATGGGAGTTGTGCTTTTCGGTATCAATCCGGTATTTGCCTTTATCCAGCGCTTCATCCCACGTCTTCTGGACGGTATCTGCCTCGGATATATTTTTAAAGGCATGCGAAAGGTCAGCAATACCTATGTGGCATGTGCAGTAACCGGATTCTTTTCCGCATTCCTGAATACCCTGTTCTTCATGTCAGCGCTTGTAGGACTGTTCGGAAATACCGATTATGTAAAAAATCTGATGGGCGGTCATAACATCATCATCGGCTGTTGTCTCATGGTAGGGATCAACGCAGTATGCGAAATGATTTCCTCCACAGTGATCACAGGAGCAGTGGGAGCTGCACTTTCCAAGGCACATCTGATCCCATCCGCACAGATCAGCCGTGAGAAGACAAAAGCATAAAGACAGGGAAAATAAAATTATGATATTAGCAATTGATATTGGAAATACCAACATAGTCGTGGGCTGCATCGATGATCAAAAAACATACTTCATCGAGAGACTTGCTACCGTAAGAACAAAAACAGAACTGGAATATGCCGTAGACCTGAAAACCTTACTGGAAATCTACCACATCAAAAAGGCAGACATAGAAGGCTGTATCATTTCATCTGTAGTCCCGCAGATCACCAACATTGCCAAACTGGCAGCAGAAAAGATCCTCAAAAAAGAAGTCATGGTCCTGGGACCAGGAGTAAAAACAGGTCTGAACATCATGATGGACAACCCCGGACAGCTGGGCGCGGATCTTGTGGCAGACGCTGTGGCTGGATTAAATGAATATCCGGTTCCGTTTATTGTGATCGATATGGGAACCGCCACTACAGTTTCGGTTGTCAACAGCAAAAAGCAATACATTGGCGGAATGATCCTTCCTGGCATCGGAATATCCCTGGATGCACTGACAGCCAGAGCATCCCAGCTCAGCGGGATCAGCATCGATGCCCCGAAGCATGTGATCGGGCGCAATACCATCGAATGCATGAAAAGCGGCGTGCTCTACAGCAACGCAGCAGCCATCGACGGGATCATAGACCGGGTGGAAGAAGAGCTTGGTGAGAAAGCAACCGTGATCGCAACAGGCGGTCTTGCAAAAAAGATCATTTCTCACTGTAAGAAAGAAATCATTCTGGATGAGGACCTTCTGCTCAAGGGACTCCTTGTGATCTACAAAAAAAATAAATAAAAACAACAAAAAATCAGCTGCCGGTGCAGGAAACACCTACCGGACAGCTGATTTTTTTACTGTAGAAATGCTCTGCGGAAATCCTCAGGCACAGGTGCCAGGAAACACATAGGCTCCCCGGTGATGGGGTGAGCAAATTCCAGCTGGAAGGAATGCAGGGCCTGGCGTCCGATCCGGTCAAAAACCGGATGATACAGAAAATCCCCCGGCAGCGGACAGCCGATATATTTCATATGCACCCGGATCTGATGAGTCCGCCCCGTATCCAGATGCAGCTCCACAAGAGCATATCCGTTGCTGACTGCAAGACGCTCAAAATGAGTCACGGCAGCCTCACCACGCTCAAAATTAACCTCCCTTGTGATCACAGAAGCATCCATTCTCGCAACAGGAGCGGAAATCGTCCCCCTTTCCGGCGGGATCCCGTCAGTAAGTGCAAGATAGGTACGTCGGATCTGGCGCTGCTTCATCTGGGCAGAGAGAAGAGCCCCGCTCAGAGGATTCTTGGCCAGTACCAGCACCCCGGTGGTATCCCTGTCCAGCCGGTTGATGCAGCGGTAGACAAAAGCCTTCCCCTGCTGCTTATAATACCAGGCAACACCGTTGGCAAGCGTATTCTCGTAGTTTCCGGCAGAGGGATGCACAGGCATATCAGCCGGCTTGTTAAGAACCAGGATATCCTCATCCTCATACAGGATATCCAAAGGCAGCGGTACCGGAAGGATAGAAGACTCCGATCCGTCCCCGGTCTCTTCCGGAACAAGGATCCGGAGAACATCCCCCTCCCTCAGGACCGTTCTGCCAAAAGCCGGCTGCCCGTTCAGCAGGATCGCCTGCTCCGCCCGCTTCATAGTAGTCAATATATGTTTGGAAAAACCCTTCTTCCGAAGAAATCCAAGAACATTTTCCCCGGACTCCCCGGTTGAGATCGTATAGGTAATAATTCTCTCCATAGAAAAAATCCTTTTCTGAAATTTAGCAGGCCAAAAGCCAGATCGCGCGGCCTGCGGATATAGTATAGCATTTGGGGAGGGAAATGTCGATTAGACATAAAAAAAGAGCTGGTACAAGAGGAAATATCCTTGGACAGCTCGTGGATTATGGGATTTGTGTCGCTTATTATCTTCATTAGTCACAGACCAAAAAAGATATATTTTACAGCCATATGTAAGGATACCATTGATATTTTCCTTTGTCAAGGCGTGCCAAAGACATGAAGCATGCTAATAATGTCGTTTTTTAAGCATCATATGCAGTCGTTTTCTATCAAAAAGTGAATAAACAGTCTGATAATCATCGAAATCTAACATTAGTGGTCACAAAAAGTGGTCACTTTTTTCTTGCGTAAATCCGCGTAAAATCAATACTTTTCAAGCTTTTTTCCTTTTTCTTTCCAATTATTAGTGGTCAAAATCGTGGTCAACTGTGCCGAAAAAAGCAGCATTTAACAGTGTTTCAAGCTCTTTTTCGCTAATGAAGATATTAAGCGATACCTGACAGCAGAAAGAGATGCCATGAAAACAGGATACAGTATCAAAACATGGAAAATGCGGCTCTTTTGTCCGGAAAAGCAGATGATCGAAACAACCGAAGCCCTGTATCAGGAAGCCGTAGCCTTTTACTATGAGCTCCTGAAAGAAAGCGAAGAGTTCTGGGCCGAAAATCTGCTGACCATCCAGGGACATTTGGAAAAACTCACTGTTCCCGGAAGAGACGGAAGAGAACCAAAGTACATCCCGCCAGGCGGAAAGCTCCCCGTTTACTTTCGGAGATCTGCCATGAACAAAGCTGCAATGGCAGTAAAGACCGCAGCAAGTGCAGAAAGCTTCCCCGAAAAGATCGATGCCAATATCACCTTTTTCAAGGGAATGTACAGAGACCTGACAGACACCTCCGTAGTGCTGAAGCTCTGGAACGGAAAGAAATGGATCTGGGTACCCTGCGGACTTACAGGACGCCCCTTCCCCAAGGAAGCAGCGATCCTTTCACCGACACTGGTCCATGAGGAAAAATGGCTCATGTTCCATGTCCCTGTCAAGCAGGAAAACTCCGATGCCCGGACAGCAAAGGAACGAATGCAGGAAGGCGCCAGAGTATGTAGCGTCCGCTTTACCAATACGGACAGCTTTGCAGTATGCACAGTTCTGGATGAGGGATCCAGGCAGCTGGCTGTAAAAAACTGCAGAGGTGGAAATGCATACCGACATCATTGCAAAGCTTTGCTGAAAAAAGTAGAAGCATCCAGGGCATTTACCGATAAAGACAACGTCAGTCAGCCAAACAGGAAATATTACATGCATCTCAAGCACCTGAATGAACATTACGCACATCAGGTCAGCAAAGAGATCATAGATTTCTGCAAAGAAAAACACACCGGGATACTGGTACTGCCGGAGTATGATGAAGATTTTTCCAGGATATCTATGTACAGAAGCGGCAATTATTCACCCCTTCACTTAAGTATCCGCATCCGGAATTATCTGAAATACAAAGCCTGGGCAGAAGGAATCCTGGTACTAGAGCTACGCGCCGACGGAACAGAAAAGCAATGTTCCATCTGCGGAGCCACCGGAAAAAAACAGGGCAGCATATTCATCTGCCAGAACGGCCATCAGGTCAACCGCTTCCTGAACGGCGCCCGAAACCTGGGCCGCAAATGTCAGGAAAGCTTCCGGAAAAACAACAAACCAAGTTAATAAGCGGCAGGAATGCCTCTTATATATAAATGCTGAGCAATCAGCAAGAGAGGAAGCGCCAGTGACGTCTCCTTTCCGGTTGAATACCGCCAGGCGGCCCAACGCAGGCGTCGCCGAAGAACTGTGCCCTTTGGGGTGTGGGGTGTATTCGAAGTTATAAGAATGTGAAATTGCTGAAACTTGGCCTGGGCTGGGTTCGGTATATAGATGTTGAAAAAATGAGGATGGAACAGAGATATGGATTCTAGAAAAGAAGTACAGCATGTGTATTTGGTTGGTGCAAAGAGTTTAGGTGCATACGGGGGATATGAGACCTTTGTATACAAGCTTACAGAGTATCATCAGAATAAGGAAAACATCAAATATCATGTTGCCTGCAAGGCCAATGGTGATGGCTGCATGGACGAGAACAAATTTGAGGGTGTGACAAAGATTAACGACCATGAGTTTGAACTCCACAATGCCCATTGCTTTAAGATCGATATTCCACAGATTGGGCCTGCGCAGGCAATTTATTATGATGTTGCAGCGTTGAAAGCGTGTTGTGAACATATCAGGAAAAACCATATTCCTCATCCGATTGTTTATATAATGGCTTGTCGTATAGGACCTTTTGCAGGCCATTTTTATAAAGAAATACATAAGTTAGGCGGTAAAGTATATTTAAATCCAGATGGTCATGAGTGGATGCGGGCAAAATGGTCTGCACCGATCCGGAAATATTGGAAAATTTCCGAACAGATGATGGTTAAATATTGTGACCTTGCAATCTGTGATTCTGTGAACATCGAAAAGTATATCCATGAGTGCTATGACGGAAAGGGTATTAAAGGTAGAAATCCGAAGACCACGTTTATTGCTTACGGTGCAGATTTGACACTTAGCAAGCTGGCTGACAATGATGAAAAGCTTGTGAGCTGGTATAAAGAAAAAGGATTGACAAAAAAGAATTATTATCTGGTTGTTGGGCGTTTCGTTCCAGAGAATTCTTTTGAAGTTATGATCCGTGAATTTATGAAGAGTAATAGTCAGAAAGATTTTGCGCTGATCACAAATGTTAACGATAAGTTTCTGAACGAACTGGAGGAAAAACTGCATTTCAAGAGTGACGATAGAATTAAATTTGTTGGCACTGTGTACGATCAGGAATTACTGAAAAAAATTCGTGAGAATGCATATGCATATTTCCATGGCCATACAGTTGGTGGTACCAACCCTTCACTGATTGAGGCTCTTGGAAGTACGGACTTGAACCTGTTGGTTGATGTTGGATTTAATAAAGAGGTTGCAGAAGATTGCGCGTTATATTGGAGCCGAAAACAGGAAAGTCTTGCAAAATTGATAGATAAAGCAGATCAGATGAGTTCTGATGAAATAGCAGAAATGGGCCGGAGAGCCAAGAAGCGTGTGGCAGAAGAGTATACGTGGGATAAGATTTGTGGACAGTATGAAGATGTGTTTACGAAGAGATAAACAGAGGAGGAATATAAATGAGCGCAGTTACTTTAGATAATAAAACAATTATAGTCACAGGCGCGGCTGGATTCATCGGATTCAATCTTGTGAAACGAATCTATCAGGAAGCTCCGTCTGCCAATGTTATCGGTATTGACAATATGAATGCCTATTATGATGTGGCATTGAAGGAGTTTCGTTTGAACGAGCTGACCAAGTATCCCGCATTCACTTTTATCAAAGGCAATATCTCTGACAAAGCACTGATCACAGAGGTGTTCGAGAAGTATAAGCCGTCTGTGGTCGTCAACCTTGCGGCACAGGCTGGTGTGCGCTATTCCATCACCAACCCGGATGCTTATGTGGAATCCAACTTGGTTGGCTTTTTCAATATTCTCGAAGCATGTCGCCACTGCGAGAATCTTGAGCATCTGGTTTACGCTTCTTCTTCCTCTGTCTACGGTTCCAACAAGAAGGTTCCGTATAGCACAGATGACAAGGTCGATAATCCGGTTTCTCTTTATGCAGCCACCAAGAAATCTAATGAGTTGATGGCACATGCCTATTCGAAGCTCTACAACATTCCGTCCACAGGTTTGCGTTTTTTCACCGTGTATGGTCCGGCAGGCCGTCCTGATATGGCCTATTTCGGCTTTACCAACAAGCTGGTGAAGGGTGAAACCATCAAAATCTTCAACTACGGCAACTGCAAACGTGATTTTACTTATGTCGATGATATTGTTGAAGGCGTTGTCCGTGTGATGAAGAAGACACCGGACAAGAAGAACGGTGAGGATGGTTTGCCGATTCCGCCATATGCGGTTTATAACATCGGCAATCAGAATCCGGAAAACCTGCTGGACTTCGTGCAGATTCTGAGTGAGGAGTTAGTGAGAGCGAAAGTACTGCCGGAAGATTATGACTTCGAGACTCACAAGGAGTTGGTTCCGATGCAGCCTGGTGATGTACCTGTGACTTATGCAGATACCAGCGCACTGGAACGAGACTTTGGTTATAAACCGAGCACAAGTCTGCGGACTGGTCTGAGGAACTTTGCTGAGTGGTATGCTGGGTTTTATAAATAAAAGAATTAGAGGGATAGAGAAATGAGAGAGTTTAAAGATTTAAAGATTGCTGTTGCTGGAACAGGATATGTTGGTCTTTCCATTGCTACGCTGTTATCTCAGCACCACAAGGTGACTGCTGTGGATATCATCCCTGAGAAAGTTGAACTTATCAATAATAAAAAGTCACCGATTCAGGACGAATACATTGAAAAATTTCTTGCAGAGAAAGAACTGGATTTGACCGCAACTCTGGATGCAAAGGAAGCATACAGTGATGCTGATTTTGTAGTAATCGCTGCACCGACAAATTACGATAGCAAGAAGAATTTCTTTGACACCAGTGCCGTGGAAGCTGTAATCAAGCTGGTTATTGAGTACAATCCTGAAGCCATCATGGTCATCAAGAGCACCATACCGGTTGGATATACGGCAAGTGTTCGTGAGAAATTCCACTGCGACAACATTATTTTCAGCCCGGAATTTTTGCGCGAGAGCAAAGCTCTGTATGATAATCTTTACCCTTCTCGTATTATCGTTGGTACTGATGTGGATAATGCTCGATTGGTAAAGGCCGCACACACTTTTGCAGAACTCCTGCAGGAAGGTGCAACTAAGGAAAACATCGACACTTTGTTTATGGGCTTCACTGAGGCCGAGGCGGTTAAGCTGTTTGCTAACACTTATCTGGCACTGCGCGTCAGCTACTTCAATGAACTGGATACCTATGCAGAGATGAAAGGGCTGAATACCCAGCAGATCATCAATGGGGTTTGTCTTGACCCACGTATCGGTACTCATTATAACAATCCGTCCTTCGGCTACGGCGGATACTGCTTGCCGAAAGATACCAAGCAGTTGTTGGCAAATTATGCCGATGTACCGGAAAATTTAATCGAAGCAATCGTGGAATCTAACCGTACTCGTAAAGATTTTATTGCTAATCGTGTGCTAGAGATTGCTGGAGCATATGAAGCAAATGATAACTGGGATGAAAGCAAAGAAAAGGAAGTTGTGGTTGGTGTATACCGTTTGACCATGAAGAGCAATAGTGATAATTTTCGTCAGAGTTCTATTCAGGGCGTTATGAAGCGTATCAAGGCCAAGGGTGCAACGGTCATTATTTATGAGCCGACCTTAAAAGATGGCGAGAAATTCTTTGGCAGCCTTGTTGTGAATGATTTGGAAGAGTTCAAGAAGCAGAGTCAGGCCATCATTGCGAACCGTTATGATAAATGCTTGGATGATGTGAAAGGAAAAGTATATACCAGGGATCTTTTTGGTAGGGATTAATATAGTGATATGATTGATGTTCTTAGTTGTTTATTTTTTTGT